>NZ_BAAAMU010000131.1:0-12294 GCF_039529435.1 Nonomuraea maheshkhaliensis | reverse complement strand
TGAACCGTACCAGGCCGAGCACGGCCGCGACGGCGGCCACCAGGGCGACGGCGATGAGCAGCGGCGAGATCATCCCCGAGACGCCCGCCAGCCGCAGCGTCAGCTCCCCGCTGACCACGTCGCGCCCGGGGAAGATCACGCCGACGGCGCGGCCGAGCGCGGGCACGACCAGCGTGGGGGCCAGCGCCAGCACCACGCAGCTCACCGCCGCGAACGTCATCGCGGCCAGCATCGACGGCGGGCTCTCGGTCGCCCGCTCGGCCTCGGCGTTGCGCGGCCGGGCCAGGAAGCCCACCCCGAACGCCTTGACGAAGGTCGCCACGGCCAGCCCGGCCGACAACGCGATCACCCCGACGGCCAGCGGCATCGTCACCGCGCCCGCCACCCCGGCGCCGGGCAGGGCGTGGATCAGGCTCTGCAGCAGCAGCCACTCGCTGACGAAGGCGTTGCCGGGCGGCAGCGCCGAGGCGCACAGCGCGCCGACGGCGAACACGGCCGTGGTGCAGGGCAGCCGGGTGCGCAGCCCGCCCAGCGCGTCGAGGTCGCGGGTGCCGGTGGCGTGCAGCACCGAGCCGGCCGACAGGAACAGCACCGTCTTGAACGCCGCGTGGTTGACCACGTGGAGCAGGGCCGCGGCCAGCGCCAGCGCGGCCGGCACGGGGAGGCCGGAGACGGCGAAGAAGCCGGACGCGCCCACGCCGACCAGCACCAGGCCCAGGTTCTCCGTCGTGGAGTAGCCCAGCAGCCGCTTCAGGTCGGAGGTGACCGCCGCCTGGAGGATGCCGTACAGGGCCGACAGCGCGCCGGCCGCCAGCACCAGCAGCCACCACCAGGCCGGCCCGCCGCCCAGCAGGTCGAGCCCGACCCTGATGATCCCGTACGCGCCCAGGTTCACCATCGCCGCGCTCATCAGCGCCGAGACGTGGCTCGGCGCCTCCGGATGCGCCCGGGGCAGCCAGACGTGCAGCGGCACGATGCCGGACTTGGAGGCGAACCCGGCCGCCGTCGCCAGGAACACGACGGTCGCGGCGCCCGAGGACAGCTCGGCGGCGCGCAACTGGGCGAAGCTCTCGCCGGCGGCCCCGGCGGCGAACGCCACCAGCCCGGTCAGGATCGCGACGAGGCCGAGGTGCGTCATGACCGCGTACCAGAGCCCGGCGCGGCCCACCTCCGCCCGCCGCCGGTGCTCGGCCAGCACCAGCAGCAGCGAGGTCACCGCCATCAGCTCCCAGGTGAGCAGGAACGTGCTCACGCTCGCCGCGGCGGGCACCAGCAGCAGGGCCGCCACGAAGAGCGGGAGCACGGCCTGGAACAGGCGCCCGTCGAGGCCGTGGGCGCAGTAGCCGATGCCGTAGATCGCCGCGCACACGGTCACCAGCCCGGTGACCGCGATGAACACCCCGCCCAGGGGGTCGATCGCGAGCCGCACGCCGGCCAGGGGCAGCAGGTCCGGCAGCCAGGCCGACCAGCTCGGGCCGGGCCCGCCCGCCGGACCACCCAGAGAAACGCCGCCCGCAAGGGCGAAGACTCCCGCCGCCGCTCCCACGGCCCCCGCGACCGCGGTGCACCAGCCCGCCAGCGGCAGCCTGGCCCGCGCCGGAGCCGTCAGGGCGGCCAGCGCGGCGAGCGCGCAGCCGGCCAGGGCCGTCACGTACAGGGTGCCGACGAGGTTCATCGGCCGGTCAGCCCGCGCAACGCCGCCACGATCTCCTCGGGACGCGGCGGGCAGCCCGGCACCTCCACGTCCACGTCCACCACGTCGCGCACCGCCCCGGCCACGCCGTACGCGCCGGCGAACACGCCGCAGTCGCGGGCGCAGTCGCCCAGCGCGATCACCAGCCGCGGCTCGGCGACCGCGTCGTGCGTGCGGCGCAGCGCCATCTCCATGTTGCGCGTCACCGGCCCCGTCACCAGCAGGGCGTCGGCGTGCCGCGGGGAGGCCACCAGCCGCGCGCCGTACCGCTCGGCGTCGTACACCGGGCCGAACGCCGAGGCGATCTCCACCTCGCACCCGTTGCACGACCCCGCGTCCACGTGCCTGATCTGCACCGATCCGGCGAGCTCCGCGGCCTTCTCGGGCACCTCGCCGCCGGCGCGCTCCGGGGCGGGCTCGGCCACCCGCCCCGTCTCAACGATCTTGCGCCACATCTTCTTCACCGCTCTCCAGCAGCTCGTTGAGCAGCTCGTGCTGGCCGGACAGCTTCTCGGCCAGGAGCTCGCGGGCCGCGCGCAGCAGGCCGGCCACCCGGCCGCCGGCCAGCGCGTAGACCACGGTGGTGCCCTCCCGCTGCGCGGTGACCAGGCCGGAGCGGCGCAGCACCGCCAGATGTTGCGACAGGCCGGTCGGCTCCACCTCGATCGCGGCCAGCAGTTCGCGGACCGGTTTCGGCCCGTCCTGCAGCAGCTCCAGCACCCGGATCCGGACCGGATGGCCCAGGAGGCGGAACAGCTCGGCCTTGGCCTCGTACAGCGGCACCGACATCACGGGCCCTCCGTCCCGAACACACGCACATAATGCCGCATTCATTAATTACGAATCTGCGCAATTACGATAGCGCACCCGACGGGGCGGTCCGTCCCGTGATCCCGTGCCCGCTTCCACGGCGCGACCGAGGGATAGGCCCCCTCTCATGGGGTAGCCGTTGGTGAGAGTCCGGCGGTCAGGGGTCGCGGATGCGAGGTGACAACCATGGCCGAAGTCCGCAGCGTGGTCGTCGGTTACGACGGCTCCGACTTCTCGGTCCAGGCTCTGGACTGGGCGCTCGACGAGTGTGAGCTGAGGGGGCTGCCGCTGACGCTGACGCACGCCTGGCGCTGGCCGTACGGCGAGGCGTCAGAGGAGGCCAAGCTCCATCTGCGCAAGGCGGCCGAGCACGTGCTCTCCCACGGCGCCGAATGCGCCCGCGCCACCAGCGCCGTCGACCACGTCATGACCGACCTGTACGAGGGCTCGCCCGCCGAACGCCTCGTCGAGCTGTCGGCCGGCGCCGCCCTCGTCGTCGTCGGCTGCCGGGGCCTGGGCGCCCTGGCCAGGTCGCTCGTCGGCTCGGTCACCGCCCATGTCGCCGCCCACGCGCGATCCCCGGTGATCGTCGTACGCGGCCCCGGCCCGATACCGGCGTCGTCCCGTCCCGGCCCCGTGGTCCTCGGCCTCAGCCCCGCCACGCCGGACGCGGCCCTGCAGTTCGCCTTCGACGAGGCCGCCCTGCGTCAGCTTCCGCTCGTGGCCGTGCACGCCGTGCACCTGCAGAACCTGGCATGGGGCGTGGCGATGGCGCCCGTGCCCGACGTCGAGGCCGCCACCGCGACCGGGCGCGAGCGGATGGAGGAACGCCTGGCCCCCTGGCGCGTCCGGCACACCGACGTGGGCGTGGAGGCGCAGGCCGTCACCGCGCCGGCGAAGGAGGCCCTGCGCACGGCGTCCTGCCGGGCGAGCCTGGTCGTCGTGGGCGCGGAACGGACCCGCCACCACGGCCGGCTGAGCACGGTCGTGCGGGCGATGGTCGAGCACGCCGCCTGCCCGGTCGCCGTCGTCCCCGGCGACCTCCCGGACGGGTGACGGGCGTACCTGCTCAGGACCTCGGGCTCACCCGCCGGGCCTGATCAGGCCGCTCTCGTACGCCAGGATGACGAGCTGGACCCGGTCGCGCACGTTCAGCTTGGCGATGGCCCTGGTGATGTGGGTCTTGGCGGTGAGCGGGCTGATGACGAGGCGCTCGGCGATCTCCTGGTTGGACAGGCCGAGCGCCACCAGCCTGACCGTCTCCCGCTCCCTGGAGGTGAGGGCGGCCAGCCGCTCCCCCGCGGCGGGCGTGAGGTCCTGCCGGTGGGCGAACTGCTCGATGACGCGGCGGGTCACGCCCGGCGACAGGAGCGCGTCCCCGCCGGCGACCGCGGTGACCGCGCGGCGGAGCTCCGCGGGTTCGACCTCCTTGGTGAGGAAGCCGCTGGCTCCCGCGCGCAGGGCGGCGAAGACGTGTTCGTCGGTGTCGAACGTGGTGAGGATGATGACGCGGCAGCCCCGCGTGGCCGGGTCGGTGACGATGCGGCGCGTCGCGGTGATCCCGTCGGTGCCGGGCATGCGGATGTCCATGAGGATCACGTCGGGACGGGTGCTCGACGCCAGCCGTACGGCCTCGTCGCCGTCCTGGGCCTCGCCGACGACCGTGAGGTCCCGTGAGCGGGCCAGCAGGCTGCGGAAGCCGGCCCGGACGAGCGCCTGGTCGTCGGCGAGGAGCACCGTGATCGTCATGCCGACGAGCCTGCCACAGGAATCTCGGCCCGTACGGTGAAGCCGCCGCCTGGTGCGGGCCCCGCGGTGAGCGCGCCCCCGAGTGCGCTCACCCGTTCCCGCATGCCGGCCAGACCGTGACCCCCGGCCGCCGCGGCTCCTGGGGCGGCTGCCGGGGCGCCTCGGCCGTCGTCGGTGACCTCGACGGTGATCGAGCGGGGTCCGTAGCCGATCGTCACCGCGACCTCGCTCGCGTCGGCGTGCTTGAGCGTGTTGGCGAGGGACTCCTGGACGACGCGGTGCACGGCGATGGCGGGAATGGCGGTGACGGCGGCCCGGTCGCCGCGCTCCTCGAAGGTCACCGCGAGACCGGCGGCGCGGGCGTCGGCGACGAGCGTGTCCAGGGAGGCCAGATCGGCCTGGGGCGCGGTGCCCTCCGGGCCGTCGCGCAGGACCGTGATGAGGGAGCGCAGGTCGGCCATCGCCCGGCTCCTGACGTCCTTCGCCAGGCTCAGCGCGGTGGCGGCCGCGGCCTGGTCCTCCTCCTCCAAAGCGTCGGCGGCCACGTTGAGCTGCACGCCGACGACGGCCAGCGTGTGGGCGATGACGTCGTGCACCTCGTGCGAGACGCGCAGCCGTTCCTCCGCCACGCGGGCCCGGCTGTCGGCCTCGCGCAGCTGTTCGCGCCGGCGCAGCGCGGCGGCGTGGACGCGGCCCGCCGCGATGAGGATCGCGAGGAGCAGTGCCTCCCCGGCGACGTGGACCAGGTAGCGGCTGGGGTTGAGGTCCAGGACCGGGCGGAAGTCGATCGCGGAGTGGACCAGCTGGGCCAGGCCGGCGGCGGCCGCCCACCACACGCGGGGCGTGGTGGCCACGGTGAAGTAGGCGACCGCGGCCGGCCAGATCCACCCGGCGGGAGACCAGTGCCCGGTCAGGTGGTAGACGAGGACGCCCCCGATCGACAGCAGCAGCACGGTCATCGGCCATCGGCGTCTGACCAGGAGCAGCGCGCCGAGGAACAGCCCTAGGGGGATCGGGCCCGACCAGGGGCCGTGCACCCCGGTGGCGAGGGCCACGGCGACGAAGAACACCAGGGTGACGACGGCGAGCGCGAGGTCGGTGATCCGGGCGAGGTGCCGGGCGGGGACGGCTTCGCGGCGTGGGGATGGTTCGGCCATGCGCTCAGACGTGCGCTCAGACATGGGTGACGAGGAGGGTCACGCCCGCCTCGCCGCCGCAGTCGACGAAGACGGGGCCGACGCCGTTGCCGATCCCGGGGGCGAGGGTCGCCTTCGCCACGAACCCCTTCGCGTCGTCCTTGACGATGCGGATGTCCCGCAGCACCGGGTGCTTCCTGTCCACCCCGGCCAGCACCGCCTTGAGCCCCTTGCCGCCGCCGCAGTGACCGGTGATCGTCACCCGCTGGCCTCGCCTGGTGGTGGGGTTGGGGCTCACCTGAACCACCGCCCTGGCGCCCCTCGGCGGCTTCGGCGCGACCACCACGGCCGTGCCGGCCCGGGTGGACGTATCGGCCTGGGCGCCCGCCGGTGCGCCGGCCGAGACCAGCAGACCGGCCGTCACGCTCAGCCCGGCGATCGCGGTCATCATCTTCCTGTTCATGGGGACTCCTTCGGTTCTCGTCCGGCTTGTCTCGGGGAGAAACGTTAGGCCGGGCCGAGGCGGGAGCGCGTCGTCCGTTGATCGTCACCTTGCCTTGCACCATTCGCCGTACGTTCTACCGCGAAAGGAGTAGAACGCTCACCAGGCGCTCGCCTCCACGGTGACGGCCGGCCACAGTTCCTCGCGCACGGCCTGCAGGAACGTGACCACTTCAGCGGCCACCGAGCGGTGCCGCAGGTCGTTGAGCACGTCGTGGTGGGCGCCGCGCACGACACCGAGCCGTGCGCGCCGCAGCATCTTGGCCGCCCGCGCGATCGCGTCCCGATCCGCCAGCGGATCGGCGTCCCCGGCCAGGAGCGCAGGTGCGGGACGTCGGCGGTGTTCGCGTACGCCGCGTCCAGCAGGTCCTGGGGCACGGCGCCGGCCGGCGTGCCGCGCTCCACGGCGGTGTCGCCGGTCAGGACGCCCCGGGGGGTGGGGCAGGAGGTGCGTGCGTCGAGCTCGTCCTCCCACCCGCCGCCGGCCCGCGAGCCGCTGCCGGGCAGCCCGGCCGGCACCACCGCCTGCGGCCACCACGCCGCCGTCGAGGCGGCTGTGGAGGAGGCCGTGGCGAGCAGGGCGGCGGCTCCCGCGGCGCCCAGGTCGGAGCCCACCAGCCCGCCGTCGGACATCAGAGGCTCCACCCGCCTGGTCGTCTCCGACGTCGTCTCGGAAGGCGCCCAGCGGCTCATCCCGGTGCCCGCCCCCTTCACGGGCTGGGACAGCGCCTTCTCCGCGGCAGCCGATTTCGGCGCGCTCATCCTGGTCGACCCGGCAACGATGACGCGTTACCACCCGCTGAAGATGTACACCGAGTTCGTCGAGAACTGGGTGCCGGCGCTCGATCACGGCATGACCGGCCGGGGTTACGTCTCTTATCCGGCGCCCGCCGACAACGTCTCCTCCGTCACGCTGGAGGCGGAGAACCTGGGCCAGGTCAGCAACCTCCCGATCACCTGACCGTGCTCCGGCATCAACCGATCGGTTGATGCCGGAATCCACCATCCCGCTCTCCGCCCGGGCGATCCCCCGCCCGCGTCCCGGGGCGATTCTCGAACCATGCCCGCTCTCCGTACCACCGGACTTCGAAAAGTCTTCGGCGACCACGTCGCCGCCGACGACATCGACCTCACCGTGCCCGCCGGGTCCTGCTACGGCCTGGTCGGCCCCAACGGCGCCGGCAAGACCACGACCCTGGCCATGGCCGTCGGCCTGCTCCGCCCCGACGCCGGCCGCGCCGAGATCTTCGGCGTGGACGTCTGGGGCGACCCCGTCCGGGCCAAGGGCCTGATCGGGGTGCTGCCCGACGGCAACGCCATGCCCGAACGGCTCACCGGCCGCGAGGTGCTCACGTACCTCGGCCTGCTTCGCGGCCTGCCCGCCGCCGTCGTCGCCGAGCGCACGGAAGAGCTTCTGCACGTCCTCGAACTCGACTCCGCCGAGCGGACGCTGGTCATCGAGTACTCCACCGGCATGCGCAAGAAGATCGGCCTGGCCGTCGCCCTCCTGCACGCGCCGCGCCTGCTCGTCCTGGACGAGCCCTTCGAGGCCGTCGATCCCGTCTCCGGGGCCACGATCAGGACGATCCTGCGCAGGTTCGTCGCCGAGGGCGGCTCCGCGATCATCTCCAGCCACGTGATGCCGCTCGTCGAGCAGCTCTGCGACCACGTGGGCGTCATCTCCGGCGGGCGCGTGGTGGCCGCCGGGCCGCTGGCCGACGTACGCGGCGCCGCCACCCTGGAGGAGACCTTCGTCGACCTGGTCGGCGCCCGCCCGCGAGCGACGGAGGGGCTGTCATGGCTCACGTCCTGACTCCACCGCTGCCTCCGGGCCCGGCCGTCCTGGCCCGGCACCTGATCCGCATGCGGCTCACGCTCATGCGCAACGCCCTGCGCGGCGACAACGCCTCCAACCTCTACATCGGCGGCGCGGTCGGGCTGATCCTTGCCCTGGGGACGCTCGCCGTCGCCGTCCTGTGGCCCGCCTACCTGCCGCTCTGCCTGGCCGGCTGGCTCTGCGGCTGGGTCTTCGGCCCCATCCTCATGGGAGGCGGCAGTGAGGCGCTGCGCCCCGAGTACTTCGCCATGCTCCCGATCGCGCCGGGCCGGATGGCGGCGGCGCTGCTCGCCGGCGCCTTCGCGGGCCCCGCGCCCGCGATCACCCTCATCGCCCTGCTGTCCCTGCCCGTCCACGGCTGGCGGTACGGCCTCGCCGGAGTGCTCATCGGCCTGGCGGCGGCCGTCACCACGTTCGTCACCATGGTGATGATCTCCCGGGTCATCGTGGCGGCCATCGGCCTGTTCGTCAGGTCCAGGATCACCGCGGCGGCGGTCGGCGTCGTGACCGGCGCCGCCATCGCTCTGTGCGGCAACGGCTGGGCGCCTCTCGTGGCCCTGGGCGGCGCCGACAGCGCGGTCTGGTCCGAGGTCATCTTCCGTGCGCTGCCCTCCGGATGGGGCGTGGCCGCCATCGAAGCCCCCTGGCCCCTTGCCGTCGCCATCCTCGCCGCGGGCGCCGGGGTGATCGCCCTGCTCCTGGCCGCCTGGGCGCGCCTGCTGTCGCGGCGCGTCGTCTCGGCCGCCCGCGGTGGTGTGCCGCCCCGCCGGGGCACGCCCCGCCCCTTCCCCGCCGCCGGCGGCGCCCGCGCCGTCGCCGCCAGGGAACTGCGCACCTGGTGGCGCGACCTCGTCCGCATCCAGCTGCTCGTCACCGCCTTGACGTACGCCGTCGTCACCCCGCTCCTGCTCGTCACCATCGGCACCTGGATCGTGGTGCCCTTCACGGGACTCATAGCGATCGTGGTGGCCGCCGCGGCCTCGGCCAACCTCTACGGCGCCGACGGGACCGCGCTCTGGCTCACCCTGATGACCCCCGGGGCGGAACGCGCGGACGTACGGGGCCGCCAGCTCGCGTGGCTGCTCGTCGTCGGCCCGGCCGCCGTCGTGCTCTCCCTGGCCGGGAGCCTGGTCAGCGGCGAGAGCTGGGCCTGGCCCTGGATGCTCGCCCTGCTCCCCGCGCTCCTCGGCGGTGGCGCCGGGGTCATCGTCCTGATCGCCGTCACCTCGCTCGTCCCCGGCACCGACCCGCACAAGCGCGGCGGCAACCCCCTGAGCACCGGCGCCGACGAGAGCGCCGAGACCGGTCTCGCCTGGGCCGTGCTCGTCACCGTCCCCGCCACCGCCCTGCCCGCGGCCGGCGCCGTGCTGCTCGACCCCTGGGCCGGCCTCGCCACCGGGCTGCTGACCGGCGCGCTCAGCGCCTGGGGGCTCGGCGCGATCGCCTGCCGCAGGCTGGAGAAGGACGGAATCGAGCTGCTCAACCTCATGAAGCACGGACCGGCGCCCAAGCCCGGCAAGCCGGTCATCGCCGATCTTCCCCTCCGTCACCGCGTCGGCGTCACGATCTGCCACGCCATCGCCTGGCTCCCCCTGATCCCGCAGGGACTCGTGCCGATGGTCATGAAGATCTTCGGGTTCGAGAACCCCGTGTGGTTCCTCGCCCTTCACCTCCCGTCGATCTGGCAGTGGCCGGTGATCATCTTCATGATCGCCCTGGGACTGCTCATGTACGGATACGCCTTCCTGATCCCCATGCGCCTAAGCTCGACCTCACCGGCCACCACCCGGTGAGACCCGTCCGCGCCCGAGAGGAGGGGACCCCCGGATGAACGACCCCTTCCCGCCCTCCACCTGGGAACGACGCTTCGTCGTCGCCATCGAGATCGTCCCCTATGTCACCCTCGCTGCCTCGCTGGTCATCAGTCTGGCCGCACCCGTCCAGCCCGCGGGCGGGATCCCGCGCACCCTCGCGCTCACCGGCCTGGCCCTCGCCTGGCTGATCGGCTCACGCGCCCTGCTCCCCGCCGCGATGCGCGGGCGCAGGGCCGCCGTCACCGTGCACTTCGCCGGCATGCTGGTCACCGCCGCCCTGCTGACCGCCCACGACCCCATCTTCATCATCTACTGCACGTCGGGCTTCTTCCTCGCCGCCAACTTCGCTCCGTCGAAGTGGACCTTCGCCGCCGTCGCCGCCACCTCCGTCGTGCTGTACCAGTCGACGATCGACTGGGCCCAGGCCACCGTCCAGCTCATCGCCTTCCACCTGGCGATCGTCGCCGTGCAGACCGTCGCCATCGGCGGCGGCCACATCGCCGGCGTCAAGATCGAGGAGCGGCAGCGCAAATACCGCAAGGCGGTCAGCGACCTCCAGGCCGCCCTGGAGGAGAACGCCGACCTGCACGCCCAGCTCCTCACCCAGGCCCACCAGGCCGGCATCCTCGACGAACGCCAGCGCATGGCCCGCGAGATCCACGACACCCTCGCCCAGGGCCTCACCGGCATCATCACCCAGTTACGCGCCGCCCAGCGCGTCGAGGACGCCGGCACCCACGTCGAGCTCGCGCTCGATCTCGCCCAGGACAGCCTCACCGAGGCCCGCCGCTCCGTCGCCGCCCTCCAGCCCCACCAGCTGGAGGACGCCCACCTGCCGGAAGCCATGACCGTGCTGGCCCGCAACTGGGCCCAGACCACCAGTGTCGATCTCCACGTCGAGGTGACCGGCGACCGCGTGCCGCTCAGCCCCGCCATCGAGGTCACCCTCTTCCGCGTCGCGCAGGAGGCCCTCGCCAACGTCGCCAAGCACGCGGGCGCCACCCGGGCCGGCCTCACCCTCTCCTACACCGGCTCCGTCGTCCTGCTCGACATCCGCGACAACGGCACCGGCTTCCGCGACCCCGGCGGTAAAGGATTCGGGCTCAGCAGCATGAGGCAACGCCTGCGCGGCGTCGGCGGCTCGCTGGAGATCGAGAGCACGCCCGGAGAGGGCACCGCCGTCAGCGCCACCGTCCCCGCGCTCCAAGGAAACCCGCAGTGATCCGTCTCCTCATCGTCGACGACCACCCCATCGTCCGCAACGGCCTGCGTGCCGTGTTCGAGGCCGAACCCGACATCCAGGTCGCCGGCGAGGCCGCCAACGGCCGCGAGGGCGTCGATCGCGCCACCGCGCTGGAGGTCGACGTCGTCCTGATGGACCTGCGCATGCCCGAGATGGACGGCGTCACCGCCATCACCGCGCTGCGCCGCTCCCACCCGCACATCAAGATCCTCGTGCTGACCACCTTCGACGGCGACTCCGACGTCCTGCCCGCGATCGAGGCCGGCGCCACCGGCTACCTGCTCAAGGACGCCCCCACCGACGAGCTCCTGCGCGCCGTCCGCGCCGCGGCCGCCGGTGAGCCGGTGCTGTCGCCGTCGGTCGCGGGCCGGCTGATGGGTCAGGTGCGCAAGCCGGTCAGGGCGCCCCTCACCGACCGCGAGCTGCAGGTCCTGGCCCTGGTCGCCGACGGGGCCTCCAACCGCCAGGCGGCCGCCAAGCTCTTCATCAGCGAGGCCAGCATCAAGACTCACCTACTGCACATCTACGACAAACTCGGCGTCCGCGACCGCGCCGCCGCCGTCGGCGAGGCGTACCGTCGAGGTCTGCTCAGCTAACCGGCCGGTCACAGCGACGACCTGCCGCCATGGAGAACCTGCTGCCGCGCGGACCAACGACCGTCCCGCTCGGGACCTTCGCCTCTGAACGCCGCCGCCCGCCCGAGGTGTGATGAGGGCAACCGGCAAGGAGGATGTCATGCGCAGGACCGTCGCGGACGTGATGACGGACAAGGTCGTCGCCGTATCCGCCGCCACCCCGTTCAAGGAGATCGCCGAGACGCTCATCAGCGGCGGCATCAGCGCCGTCCCGGTCACCGACGACGACAACCACGTGCTCGGCATGGTGTCGGAGGCCGACCTGCTGCGCAAGGAGGAGTTCCGCGAGCAGTTCTACCGCGAGGGCTACCGGCCCCCGTTACGCGCCCGGCTGCGCCACCCCAAGGGAAGGCGGAAGGCCGAGGGCGACACCGCCGCCGAGCTGATGACCGCCCCGGCCGTCACCATCTCGCCGCCGGCGTCCGCCGTCGAGGCCGCCCGCCTCATGGACCGCCACGGCATCAAGCGGCTCGCGGTGGTCGACTACAACGGCCGCCTCGTCGGCATCGTCAGCCGCCGTGACCTGGTCAAACTCTTCCTGCGCGGCGACGAGGCGATCGCCGCCGAGGTGCGCGACGATGTTCTCGACCGCAGCCTGTGGGCCGACACCGGCGACGTCCGCGTGGACGTGCGGCAGGGTGTCGTGACGCTGTCCGGCCGGATGGAGCGCCGCGCCGAGGCCGCGATCGCCGTCCGCATGACCGGGCGGGTCAACGGCGTGGTCGACGTCGTCGACCGGCTCACCTGGAAGACCGACGATTCGAAAGGGGAAGGCAGGTAGCCATGTCCGTGCAGAAGATCGAGAACGTCATGACCACCGACGTCGCCGCCGTCAACGAGAACGCCTCCTTCCACACCGTCGCCGAACTGCTCATC
>NZ_BAAAMU010000130.1:0-29534 GCF_039529435.1 Nonomuraea maheshkhaliensis | reverse complement strand
CGCGCCCGCCTTGAGCGCGCCCGCCAGCAGCAGCGGCGAGGCGGGGAAGCCGCCCTCCGCCAGCCGGATCGCCGGGGCGAGCAGGTCGGCCACGGGCAGGCGGGCGTGCCGCTGGTGCAGCGCGGCCCAGCCGTCCACGCAGCCGGGCACCGGGACCGATCTGACGTCGTGCAGATGGGGCATGCGCCGGTGACCCTCGGCGCGCAGGCGGGCGGGATCGGCGCCCGACCCCGCCCGGCCGGAGGCGTTGACCGCGCTCACCCCGCCGTCGTGGACGAGGGCGAACAGGTCGCCGCCCAGACCGCACATGTGGGGGGCGACGACGGTGAGGACGGCGTTCGCCGCGATGGCCGCGTCCGCGGCCGACCCTCCGCGCTCCAGCATCGACAGCCCGGCCGCCGAGGCCAGGTGGTCGACGCTGCACACCATGCCGGAGGGCGCGTATCTGGTGTTGTGCACGCTCAGAAGCGTACGCGCCCGCGCGGGCTCGGGGTCACCCCTGCTCGCCCAGCCTGGCGAGGGCCTCGTCTAGCCGGCGGCGCAGTGAGGCCACCTCCCGCTCCAGCTCCAGGATGCGGCGGATGGCGATGAGCGTCATCCCCTCCTCGGCCATCCGGGAGACGTGCTGCACGATGACGATGTCGCGGCGCGAATAACGCCGCTGCCCGCCGCTCGACCGGCTCGGCCTGATGACGTCGTGCTGGTCGAGCCGCCGCAGGAAGGCGTGCTGGACCTGCAGCATCTCCGCCACCTGCCCGAGGGAGTAGAGGGGGGCGTGCTCGTTGTCGATGGGCAGGTCGGGCATGTCGTGCTCTCCTCATGGCGAGGGGGCGGGCCGTCGCCCGCCCCCGTGGCCGTCTCTCAGGCCTTGATGGCCTTGGTCTCCCCGCGGTGGATCTCGACCTTGCGCGGCTTGGCCCGCTCAAGGACGGGGATGCGGACGGTGAGCACGCCGTTGGCGTAGCCCGCGTCGACGTTGTCACTGTCGAGGTGCTCGGACAGGTAGACGCGACGGGTGAAGGAGCCCATCGTGCGCTCACGGACGAACGGCCGCTCCTCGTCGGTGATCTCCTCCTCGCGCCGGGCGCTGACGGTGAGGACACCGCGGTCGATGGTGACCTCGATGGAGTCGGGGTCGATGCCGGGAAGGTCGAAGCGCAGCAGCACGTCGTCGTCGCGCCTGAGCGCGTCCATCGGCATCAGGGCGGACCCGTTGCCGAACGTCGGACGGATCAGCCGGTCGAACTGTCGCTCGAACTCCTGGAAGAAGGGATCGATCGAGGTCAGCAGCATTTTCACCCTCCTTGTTCTCGATCTTGATGGAGGTAATCTCCAACTTCAGTTACAGGTTACATCCATCTCGGATCACTGACAAGTTGCCCGCGGAGGGTCAGACGAGTTCGAGCGGCTGGTCGCGGCTCACCAGCACCGCGTAGTGGCCGCCGCGGGCCATCAGCTCGGCGTGGGTGCCGCGTTCGACGATCCGCCCGTGATCGAGCACCACGATCTGGTCCGCGTCGCGGACGGTGGACAGGCGATGGGCGATCGTGATCGTCGTACGCCCCCTGGCCAGCGCGTCGAGCGCCTCCTGAACGGCCTTCTCCGTCTGCGTGTCCAGGGCGCTGGTCGCCTCGTCGAGGATCAGCACCGGCGGGTCGCGCAGCAGCGTGCGGGCGATGGCCAGGCGCTGCTTCTCGCCACCGGAGAAGCGGTAGCCGCGCTCGCCCACCACGGTGTCGTAGCCGTCGGGCAGCGCGGCGATGTGGTCGTGGATGCGCGCCGCCCGCGCCGCCGCCACCAGCTCCTCGTCCGTGGCCGAGGGCCGGGCGAAGCGCAGGTTGTCGGCGATCGAGGCGTGGAAGAGGTACGTCTCCTGCGAGACCACCCCGACGGCGTCGCTCAGCGTGTCGAAGGTCAGCTCCCGCACGTCCACCCCGTCGATCGTGACCCGCCCGCCGGTGACGTCGTACAGCCGGGGCGGCAGGTAGCTCAGCGTGGTCTTGCCCGAGCCCGTCTCGCCCACGACGGCCAGGCTGGAGCCCGCGGGAACGGTGAGGTCGACGCCGGTGAGCGTGGGGGCGTCGCCGTAGGAGAAGTCGACCTTCTCGAACCGGACCTCGCCGCGTACGGAGGTCAGCTCGCGCGTGCCGGGACGGATGTCCACCGGCAGGTCGAGATATTCGAAGATCCGCCCGAACAGAGCCAAAGACGTCTGCACCTCGACCCCGAGCCGCAGCAACGAGACCATCGGCCGGAACAGCCCGGCCTGCAACGTCGTGAACGCCACCAGCGTGCCGACGGAGATGGCGCCCGTGTGGCCGACGGCCCAGTAGATCATCGCCGGCATCGCGGCCATGACGAGCTGGATCGACGACTGGCGCCACCGCCCGGCCATGCTGGTGCGCACCCCCAGCTCGGCCAGCTCGTCGGAGGCGCGGCCGAAGCGCTCGGTCAGCTCGGCGGAGCGGCCCATCGTCCGGCCCAGCAGGATCCCGCTGATCGACAGTGACTCCTGCACCATGGAGGCGATGCCGGCCAGCTTGCGCTGCCGCTCGGCGGTGATGCGCTTGCGCTCGGAGCCGACCTTGCGGCTGATCCACACGAACACCGGCAGCAGCGCTAGCGAGACCACCGTCAGCCGCCAGTCGAGCGCGACCATGGCCACGATCGTGGCGATCACGGTGGTGAGGTTGGAGACGATGGAGGCGGCGGTGGAGGTGACGACCGCCTGCATGCCGCCGATGTCGTTGGCGATGCGCGACTGCACCTCGCCGGTCCGCGTCCTGGTGAAGAAGGCCAGTGACATGCGCTGCAGGTGGCCGTAGACGGCGATGCGCAGGTCGTGCATGACCCGCTGGCCGACGGTGGTGGAGACGAGGGTCTGCAGCGTGTCGAACACGGTCGTGACGACGGCCACGAGGACCATGCCGAGGGCCAGCAGCGTGAGCAGGCCGGCGTCCCTGGCCGGGATGGCGACGTCCAGCACCTCGCGCAGCAGGAACGGCGAGGCCAGCGACACCAGCGAGGACAGGACGATGAGCGCGCCCACGACGGCCAGCCGGCCTCGGTAGGCGCCGAAGAGTTCGATGATGCGCCCCAGCGGCGCGCGTGGTTCCTCCTCCAAGTGGAGCCCCCTGCTTGATGTAGACTTCCTGATGTGGACTCAAACAGAGGTTAACTCATATTTGTTCCGGCTAAACTTACCTCCATGGTAGAGAAGGAGCTCTCGGAGCTCTTGTTCCTGGCCGGCAGGCGGCTGCGCCACGGCTACGCCCGCCGGCTGGAGCCGCTCGGGCTCAATCCCGGTCAGGCGCGGGCACTGCGGGTCATCGCCGAGGCCGAGCGGCCGCCGCGCATGGTCTGGCTGGCCGACCGGCTGCACATCGTGCCGCGCTCGCTGACGCCGGTCGTGGACGCGCTGGAGGAGGCGGGGCTGGTGCGCAGGGAGGTCGATCCGGCCAACCGCCGCTCGACCCTCGTCGTGATCACCGCCGAGGGCCGGGCCATGGCCGACAAGGCTCGCGAGGCGCGCAGGGAGGCGGGGCAGGAGCTGTTCGCGGTGCTGTCGGAGGAGCAGCGCGAGCAGCTCGCCGAGTTGCTGGCGCTGGTGGAGAGCCGGTTCGGCTGACCGCCGGGAGAGCCGGTTCCGCTGGACGCCTGAAGAGCCGGTCCGGCCGGCCGCCACCCGGTGATCAGGACGACGCGGCGGGCGAGTCCCTGGGGGAGTAGCGCCCGGACAGCCGGGCGAGCTTGAGGCTGAGATGCAGGGCCAGCCGCTCGCCGCCGTCCTTCAGGTCCGTACGCGCCAGCTCCTCCACCCGCTGCAGCCGGTAGTACAGCGACGTACGGTGCAGCCGCAGCGCCCGCGAGGTGGCCACGGCGCTGCCCGCCAGGTCCAGATACGTCTCCAGTGTCTCCAGCAGCGTCAGGTGCTGGGCGTCCCCGAGCAGCCCTTCCAGCCCCGGATGCAGCTCCTGGTCGGGTAACTGGGTGAGCACGCGGTAGACGCCCAGCCGGGCCCACTCGGCCGTCCGCCCGAGCCCCGGAACCCGCGCGGTCACCTCGGCGGCGTGCAGGGCCTCCCGGTACGACTCCGCCGCCCGCGCCAGCGTGTCCCTGGGCCGCCCGACCCCGACCACCACCGGCACCGGCATGGCCGCGTGCAGCTCTTCACCGGGGACCGGCGGCCCCGCCGTGAGCAGCACCGCGTGGTCGTAGCGCACCAGGTGCAGCGGATGGTGCCCGCCCAGCCGCCGCCGCAGCGCCAGCAGCCCCCGCTCCAGCGCCAGCCTGAGCGCGTCGTCGGGCGCGGCCGCGACCGGCCTGGCCACCTGCACCGTCACCGGCCGCGCCTGCGGGAACGCGCCCGCCTCGATGAGCTGCCTGGCGGCGTCCGGCTCGCCGAGCAGCAGCCCCGTGACGGCCTCCAGCTCCCGGTGCGTGGCCAGGCCGCTGGCCAGGCTCTCGTGGAACAGGGCCAGCGCGAGGGCGGGGGCGGCCGCCTCGGCCTCGGTGACGCGGGCCTTCTGCATGGGCGGCTGGGCGTCGATGAACCACAGGAAGCCGAGCAGGCTGTCGCCGTGCCGGACCGGGACGCAGACGCGCGGCAGCAGCCCCAGGTGCGGCGCCCCGGGGATGCGCAGGGGCCGCACGGCCTCGTGGATGCCCGCGTCGCGCAGCCATCCGCGCACCTCGGGCGTGGTGCGGCGGCGCAGGATCGAGTCCCGGCGGACGTCGTCCATGGCGCCGCTCTGCTCGCTGTAGACCACGACCTTCTGGACGCGGTCCTCAAGGAGCAGGGGGCGGTCGAGACGGGCGGCGAGCTCGTCCACGACCCGCTGGAGATCCGCCACAGCGCCACCTTTACGTGGATATTTCGACAATTGACGGAAACGGGACTACAGGTCTTCCCTACAACTGCTCGGTGATCTCCGTCAACAACGTCTATACCGTCAATCCGTGAACGCCCCGAAGAAGCTGCTGAAAGGTCTGCTGGCGGCCATCGTGCTGATCCCGGTGAGCCTGATCGCGACCCCCGCTTCCGCAGCACCCCCCACAGAACCCGAGCACCCGTGGCGGCAGAACCACTGGCCGCAGACGCAGCCCTGGCAACTGGACGCACCCGCCGGCTCCCCGGCCGGTGAGCAGGCCCTGCGCACCCGTCCCCCTGGGGGCATCAAGCCCATCGACCCGCAGAACTGGGAGAACCCCGACCACATGACGTGGGCGGACTACAAGAAGCCGCCCGGCACCAAGTGGAACGACCCCGCCGTGAAGGGCTCGCAGCGCACCTTCAAGGGCGCGCTGGTGCTGCTCGACTATCCCAACCAGCCGTTCGTGGCGACCCAGCCGCAGGGCTCGACGATCTTCGCCAACCCGAGCGCCGAGGCCCACGACGTGCCGCGCGACCAGGTCGCCCGGTTCTACCAGGACTTCCTGAACACCCCGAACACCCTCAACAAGGGCCACACCATCCACGAGTACTGGATGGAGGACTCCGGCGGCCGGCTGGGCGTGGAGCTGACCGGGTTCGGGCCCTACCAGATGACGGGCAAGGACCACGAGTACGCCATGGAGTTCCAGGCGGGCAACGGCTGCCCGGCCGGCGACACGTGCACGAAGAACCTGCGCACCGAGGGCAACGCCGCCTGGCTCGCCGACGTCGGTCAGGAGACGGCCGCGCAGTTCGACTTCGTCTTCTACCTGAGCGCCGGCCAGGACGAGTCGTCCACCTGGCAGGAGTTCGGGATGATGAAGTTCCCGACGAAGGAGGACGTGCCCGACGAGTGGGGCCCGCCCGACCCCGCGCTGCCCAACTGGGTCGACACCCGCTACGTCGAATGGACGTCCTGGCAGGCCGGCTCCACCTTCTGGCCCAACGCCCGCTTCGGCGTCGACTCCGTGCAGGCCGAGAGCTCCGGCATGGCGGTCTACGCCCACGAGCTGAGCCACATCATGGGCATCGCCGACAACTACAACAACCCGTACTCCCAACCGCCGCGCAGGGCGTACACGGGTATCTGGGAGATGCTCAGCCGCGGCAGCTTCAACGGGCCGGGCGGCCCGCACTCGCGCTGGCTGATCCCGCCCACCGGCGGCGCGTCCATGGGCGCCCAGCACATGCTCCGCAACAAGATCAAGCTCAACATGGTGGACGAGCAGAACGTCCTGCGGCTCTCCCGCGAGGCGCTCGACGAGTCCGGCCTGGTCACGGCCACGGTCCTGGCCCGCGTGGCGCAGCCGGGCAAGAACGAGCTGTCGGGCGTCAACATCTCCTTCGACACCGGTGACAAGAGCTCCTGCCAGTCCTCCGACCCGCTCTGCGACCGCGGCGGCTACGAGAACTACACGATCGAGGTCGTGGACCGCATGGGCAGCGACTCCTTCACCCCCGACTCCGGCGTGCTGCTGGCCAAGACCAAGAACGAGGACAGGGCCCCGTTCGAGTGGGTGATCGACGCCAACCCGGCCGACATCGGCATGACCGACTACGTCCTGCCCGACGGGACCCAGGTGCCGATCACGATCGGCGACTACCGCCAGCTCTCCGACGCCCTCTTCCACGCCGGCACCGACTCCGGCAGCGAGTACGAGTACGTCGACGAGGCCAACCGCCTGCACTTCTACGTCACCGACCTCAAGCGGAACCGCGAGGGCGAGCTGTCCTACACCGTCGCCGTCCGCTCGCTCGACGGCTCGGGACCGCAGCGCCGCGGGCTCAAGCTGCTGCCCGCCGCCGGCGTCCCCACCGGCAAGAACCTGTCCACCTGCAAGTTCCCGCTGTTCAACACCGGCAAGGCCGCTCCCGCGCAGGGCCAGCACCCGGAGAACGTCAGCGCCTACCTCAACCACGACCTCTACCGGCTCAAGGCCGAGGCGCAGGGCAAGGGCTGGACCGCCCAGGTGCCCAACGCCCTGGCCTCCGTCGCGTTCGGCAAGCAGGCGCTCGTGAGCGTCAACGCCGTGCGCGCCTCCGGCGGCGACCGGCTGGCCAGGGTCAAGCTCACCGCCACCTCGGAGAGCGACCCGTCCAAGACGATGACGGCCACCTGTCACGTGATCGGTATTTGAGTGAACGATGGGGTACGCCTGGCGCGAGGCGTACCCCATCGGTTTGAATCACCCCCAAGGGGGTGTTCGTTGACCGGGGACTTATTGCCGGACAAGCCTCGCCGGCGGAGAAAGCCGTGGGCCGCGCCCGTCTCCGCGGGACTGGCCGCCGCGGCCGCGAGCGTGCTCGCCGCGTCCGTGGAGTGGGAGATCCCGCCCGCCGCCAAGATCGGCGTGACGCTGGGGGCGGCCGTGCTCGTCGGCCTGACCACCTGGGCCACCACCGAGGCCCGCGACACCAGGCGCCGGGCGCCGCTGGAGCCGGGCGTGTTCGCGCCCGAGCAGTGGCCGCCCGTGCCCGAGCACTTCACCGGCCGCGCCGAGGCGCTCGCCGAGCTGCGCGAGGTGTTCGCCGCCCGCAGGCGCTCGTCCGACCTCGCCCCGCCGCTGGTCGTCTCCGTGTACGGCCGCGGCGGCGTCGGCAAGTCGGCGCTCATGGCCAGATTCGGGCAGGAGGTCGCCGACCGCTATCCCGACGGCCGCCTCTACGCCGACCTGCGCGGCGGCGTGGACGCCCCCGTGCGGCCCGAGGAGGTGCTGATCGGGTTCCTGCGCGCGCTGGACGTCCGGCTGACCACCGACCCTGGCGGCCTGGAGGAGCTGCGCAGGCTCTGGCTGACCTGGACCAGGGGCCGCAGGATCCTCATCGGGCTGGACAACGCCCACGACGCCGCCCAGGTCGAACCGCTGATCCCGGCCGAGCCCGGCTGCGCGGTGCTGGTCACCTCCCGCGCGCCGCTGTTCCTGAACGGCACGTACGACACCCGGCTCGGTGAGTTCAGCGAGCCGCAGGGCGTGGAGCTGCTGGCCAGGCTGGCGGGCGGCGCCAGGATCGTGGACGACCTGGAGGCGGCCAAGGAGGTCGTGCGGCTCTGCGACTACCTGCCGCTGGCGATCAACATCTGCGGCGGCCGGCTGGCCACCCGCGAGCAGTGGACCATGCGCGAGATGGCCAACCGGCTGGCCGACCGCCGCCGCCGGCTCGACCAGCTCGAAGTGGCGCCCACGGTGGACAAGAGCGTGCGCGCCTCCGTGCAGCTCAGCTACGACGACTGCACCGGCGTGCAGCGCCGTCTGCTGCGCCTGCTCAGCGCGCTGCACTCGCCCGACGTGCCGGGCTGGGTGGCCGGCGAGCTGCTCGACGTCTCAGGGCTGGACGGCGCCGACCAGCTGGAGGCGCTGATGGACGCGCAGCTCGCCGAGTGCTCGGGCACCGACCAGACCGGCTCGATGCGTTACCGGCTGCACGACCTGGTCCGGGTCTTCGCCGCCGAGCTCGCGGGAGAGGACGAGGAGGACCGCGTCACGGCGGCGATCGAGCGCGTCCTGCACGCCTACCGCCGCCGCGCCGAGGAGGCCGCGCAGAACCGCTGGCCGCAGGACTGGAGCAGGGGCGGCAGGCAGTCGAGCGCGGGCGGGCAGGGCCGGGCCGGCGACTGGCTCAACGCCGAGCGGCTCTCGCTCATCGCCATGATCCACCAGGCTCACCAGCTCCGGCTCTGGGAGCTGACCTGGGGGCTGGCCAGGGCGTTCTGCTCGCTGTGCCACTCGCTGCGTGCGTACTGGGCCGACTGGGCGGCCGTCGCGGAGCTGGGCACGCGGGCGGCGGCCGCGACCGGGGACCGGCGCTCGCTGGCCATCGCGCTGCTGGACGCCGCCTCCGTGCACGGCGGCATGGGGCTGCGCGACCGGGGGCTGGAGGAGGCCGAGGGGGCTCTGGCGATCTTCACCGACCTGGGCGAGTCCTGGTGGGCGGCCAGGGTCATGCGCACGATCGGCATGACGCTGTTCAGCGACGGCCACCTCGACCGGGCCCAGGACTTCCTCATCGGGGCCATCACCGCGTTCAAGGGCGAGGAGGACCTGTGGTGGATGGCCCGCACCCAGCGCAACCTGGCCGAGATGCGGATGGCAGAGCGGCGGCCCGAGGAGGCCAGGGAGCTGCTCGAAGACGCCCTGGAGATCTTCAAGCGGGACGGCAACCGCTACTCCGAGGCCCAGACCCTTCGTGTCTACGGCGAGGTGCTGGCGGCGCAGGCGCGCGGCGAGCTCCGGGCCGGCGACCACCGGCGCGCGGCCGAGCTGTTCACCAGGGCCGGATACAGCCTCGACCGGGCCTCGGAGATGTTCAGGCAGCGCGGGGAGCTGTGGGAGGAGGCTCGCTGCCTGCGGGCGGCCGGCGAGGTCGGCGACCCCGACAACGGGCTGCGCGAGCTGGACTACGTCCGCCGGGCCGATGACATCCTGGCCGCGCTCGGCGACTCGTGGGGGGTGGCCCGCAACGCCGTGTCCGCCGGGCGGGCGCTGGCCAGGCTGGGCCGCCTGGAGGAGTCCGAGCGGGAGCTGCGGCGGGCGGTGCGGGAGTTCGAGGAGCTGGAGGACCGGTGGTGGATGGCCGAGAGCCTGCGCTACCTCGGCGAGGCACACCTGAACGGGGGCGGCCACGGGGCGGCGGTGGAGCCGCTGGCGCGGGCCAGGGACATCTACCGCAGCCTCGGGAACGAGGCCGGCATGCGCAGGACCCTGGAACTGCTCCGCCGCGCCGCCCCCTCAGACGAACGGGAACCCTGACAGGACCGCCTTCACGTCAGCGGGGACCGCAGCAGCTCTCCCGCCGCCTGCCTGGCTTGAAGGATGCTCTCCTCGAACAGCTTGCGCACGTGGGCCGCCTGGTCGGACAGCTCCCTGATCCGCTCGTGTGCCATCTCGTCGCGCACGGTCTCGGCGAGCAGCTGCTGGTACTCGGGCGTCTTGGCGGCCAGCCGCTCCAGCCGCTGGTGCGCGTGGTAGACCTTGTCGGCCTTGAGCACCTGCTTGGCGTACTTCTCCAGATGCCGCACCCGCTGGGACAGCGACGTCCAGGCGGCGTCGAGCGCGCTCGTGTACGGCTTGAACGCGTCCTCCATCCCCGGCGGCAGCTCGCGCGGGATGAGCTTGCCGTGCTCGGCGTGCATGGACGACAGCCGCCGCAGCCGCTCGCCGATCTGCCAGACCTCCTCGGGCAGCGACACCCGGTTCTCGATGGTGTCGATCAGCCCGGCCTTGTGCACGTTGGAGTTCATGATCGCCTCGACGGCGTTCTGCGCCCGGCGCAACAACATCTGACAGGGATAGTCGAGATCCTCCGGCAGGATGTACCGCTCGGCGTGCGCCTGCGCGAGGCGGAGTCTTCGCCGGGTGGACCGATAGGTGCTGTCCATCGCCATCCACCTGATCAGTACGATCATGCCGACTCCCAGGCCCGCGACGAACAGGCCCTCGCTGCCGGTCACCATGAAGATGAGGAGCAGGAAGGCGGGCAGGACGAAGAGCATGGCGGGGTTGTGCGTGGTGTCCATTCGCGCGCCCGATCGAGCCATGCGGAGAAGGTGGGGACTCGAGCGCAGCTCGACCGAGATCTCCGGGTGCAGCGATGGATCGATCACCAGCCGTGGAGGCAGAGCTCGTGGATCCATACGTTCATGCTGCGTTATGAACCTCGAATCCGCTCATATTTGGCGGACATATAGGGTCGCAATAATGAGCGAGATGACGAGGTGGATCGACCTGGAAGGCGCGGTCAACGCGCGTGACCTGGGCGGATTGCCCACTCGTGACGGTGGCCGCACCCGTCACGGGCGGATCTTCCGCTCCGACAACCTGCAAGGGCTCACCCCGGCGGACGTGTCCCTCCTGGTGGGCGAGCTGAACCTGCGGCACGTGGTGGACCTCCGCTCGACCCCCGAGGTACGCCTGGAGGGGCCGGGACCGCTGACCAGGGTGCCCGAGGTCAGCCACCACCACCTGACGCTGTTCGCCGAGGGCGGGCGGCACACCGACGTGGACGCCGACGTCATCGACGCCGACCGGGTGCTGCCCTGGGCCGAGCGGGTGCTGGACGAGGAGCTGCGCGTCACCGGCTTCTACTACGGCTACCTGCGCGACCGGCCCGACGCCGTGGTGGCGGCGCTGCGGGCGATGGCGCTGAACGACGGGGCCTCCGTGGTGCACTGCGCGGCCGGCAAGGACCGGACGGGCGTGCTGTCGGCGATGGCGCTGGAGATCGCCGGGGCGACCAGGGCGGCGATCGTCGAGGACTACCTGGTCACGGGGGAGCGGCTGGAGCGGGTGCTGAAGCGGCTGCGCGGCAGCGCGACGTACCGGGACGACCTGGACGCCAGGCCCGCCGACTACCACCTGCCCAAGGCCGGCAACATCGAGCAGTTCTTCGGCGTGCTCGACGACCGGTTCGGCGGGGTGCTGGGGTGGCTGGGCCGGCACGGCTGGACGGACGCCGACTCGGAGACCATGCGCGCCCGCCTGCGCGACTAGACCGCGACACCGGGCCTGTGCCGGGGCCGGCCGTCACGACGGGTCCCGTGGCGGCGCAGGTCGGCCAAGGTCGCGGTCAGTCCAGGTGCACGACGGTCCTTCGCGTGGCCGACAGGCGGGCCGCCTCGATGACGGTCAGCACCTCGACCGCCTCGCGCGGATCCACCGGCGGCGCCGCGCCCTCCCGCAGCGCCGCCGCCACGCCCCGGTAGAAGTCCAGGTACGCCCCCGCCTCGGTGCGCACGACCTCCTGGGCCTCCTCGGTGCCGAGCACGCCCCAGCGCTCCTCCTCGTCGTCCCCGAAACCGGGCGAACCGGGCGAGATCCCGGCCCGCAGCCGTTCCTCCTGCACGTCCATCCCGTACTTCACGAAACCGGTCCGCGACCCGAGCACCCGGAATCTCGGCCCGAGCCGCGCCGCCACCGAACTGGCCCACAGATGTGAGCGGGCCCCGCCGGCGTGGGTCAGGGCGATGAACGTGTCGTCGTCGAAGGTGACCCCCTCCCGCCTGACGTCGCTCTCGCAGTAGACCTCGCGCACCGGCCCGAGCAGCCGTACGGCCTGGTCGACGAGGTGGCTGCCCAAGTCGTAGAGCAGGCCGCCGATCTCCTCGGGCGCGCCGGTCTCGCGCCAGCCGCCCTTGGGCGCCGGGCGCCAGCGCTCGAACCTCGACTCGAACCGGCGCACCTCGCCCAGCCGGCCCTCGCCGGCCAGGCGCAGCACGGTGCGGAAGTCGCCGTCCCAGCGCCGGTTGTGGAACACGGTCAGCATGAGCCCGCGCTCCTCGGCCAGCCGCACCAGGTCACGGCCTTCCTCGGCGGTGCCGGCCAGCGGCTTGTCCACGACGACGGGCAGGCCGTGGCCGAGCGCCGCGGCGGCTGTGCTCACGTGGGTCCTGTTGGGCGAGGCGACGACGACGAGGTCGCACCGCTCCCACAGGTCCCGTACGTCGGCGACGGCCACGGCGCCGTAGCGGCCGGTCACCTCTGCCTGGCGATCGGGATCTCCGGTCACCACGGCCGCCAGGGACAGGCCGGGGGTGGCGTGGATGAGAGGGGCGTGGAAGTACGCCCCGGCGGTGCCGTAGCCGACCAGCCCGACGCGGATCTCGCTCATCGGGCCAGGCTATCCCGCACCGAGCGGAGGGGTTTCCGGCCGCTCGGCCGAGGGGAGGCCCTCAGGTCGCTCAGCCGAGCGGAGGGCCTCCGGTCACTCGTCGTCGCGCTCGGCCAGGAAACGTTCGAACTGGGCGGCCAGTTCGTCGCCCGTGGGCATGGGCGTCGTCTCGGCCATCAGGTTCTCGCGTTCCGCCCCGCCGGCGAACGCGTCGTACTGCTGCTCCAGTCCCGAGATGGCGGTGGACAACTCGGCCGAGGCGCGGATCTGCTCCTCGATCTCCGTCGTGGTGCGCCGGGCGGCGTCACGCAGGGCGTCCATGGGGAAGACCAGCCCGGTGCCTCGGGTCACGGCCTCCAGGGCCGTCACGGCGGCGGTCGGGTATTCGGCCTGCGACAGGTAGTGCGGCACGTGCACCGCGTAGCCCACCGCGTCGTGGCCCTGCGCGCCGAGCCGCAGCTCCAGCAGCGCGGCGACGCTGCCGGGCACCTGCACCCGGCCGAACGCGCTGGTCTGCGCGTTGATCAGCTCGGGCCTGCTGGCGTGCATGGTGAGGCCGAGCGGCCGGGTGTGCGGGACCGCCATGGGGATGCCGTGCAACGTCACCATCTTGCTCACCTTGAGCTGCTGGACCAGCGCCCGCACGGCCTTGGTGAACAGCTCCCACTCCCGGTCGGGCTCGGGCCCGCTCATCACCAGGAACGGGGTCCCCGTCGAGTCCTCGGCCACATGGACGGCCAATTCGGGGTTCTCGCACTCCACCCACCGGTCGGTGTCGAACGTCATGATGGGCCGCCGCGACCGGTAGTCGAGCAACCGGTCCACGTCGAACGTCGCCACGACCCGGTGCTCCAGCTCGGCCAGCAGGTGGCCGAGCGCGAGGCGTCCGGCACCGCCCGCGTCGACGAAGCCGTCGAAGTGGTACAGCAACACCGGATCGGTCAGCTCGGGCGCATCGTCTGCGAGCTTGTAGAGATCCTTCGGGTCGAACACGGTTGGACAGCCTTTCCCTAGGTACTCTTCACCAGAACCTACGGCGCGCCGGAACGATTCCGTGCACGGCACCCTATCGAGGGAAAAAGGGATGCATGGACGAGGACCCGGAGCTGGTGGAGTTCGCCACCAGGATGTTCGGCCTGGCCAGGGCGGGCGACACCGAGGCGCTGCGCGCGTATGTGGCTGCCGGGCTGCCGGTCAACCTGGCCAACGACAAAGGTGACACTTTGCTGATGCTGGCGGCTTATTACGGTCACGCCGAGACCGTACGCATGCTTGTCACAAGCGGCGCCGACGTCGACCGGGCCAACGACCGTGGGCAGACGCCGCTCGCCGGTGCCGTGTTCAAGAAGGAATCGGCTGTGGTCAGGGCGTTGCTGGACGGGGGAGCCGATCCCGACGCCGGGCGGCCGTCCGCGCGAGAGACGGCGCTGATGTTCGCGAATGACCAGTTTATCCAATGGTTCTCGCAAAGCGATTCATAGTATGAAATAAGCACTAAAGGGCCCGAAGTTGCTGAGTGTGGCCTTTCAAACACTCTCTAGTCATGCTGGGAGACGTGGCTACTTCTGCGCACTCCTTCAGTAGGCGACCGCTCCACATCCCTCCGCTGCCATGTCCGTTCCCGAACGAGATCAACGTGCATGCCTCGGAGGTCGACGCGGAGAGCCACGCATGGCTGGCCGCCTCACGAATGCTGAACGGCGCCGACACCATCGATCACTTCCGGCGCTCACAGATCGGTCTGCTCGCGGCACGTACCAACCCCACCGTGCCGCGCGAAAGCCTCAGGCTGATCAACGACTGGTACAACTGGCTCTTCGCCTTCGACGACGCCTTCTGCGAAGGCGAACTGATGGGGCACCGCGCCTCCGCGCTGGCGCGGGCCCTTCCGCCGCTGCTCGAAATCCTCGACCGGCGGCGCGAGCCGGACGCCGGCGACCCCTTCGGCCTCGCACTCAACGAGCTCCTCCGCCGCATCACCGAAGCCGCCACCCCCGCACAGGTGGACCGGTGGCGGATCACGGTGAAGGAGTACCTGTTCGCCCAGATCTGGGAGGCGGCCAACCGCGAGGTCGACCTCATCCCCACCCCCGAGGACTACGTCCTGATGCGCCGCATCACGGGGGCCACCTACACCTGCTTCGCCCTCATCGACGCCGGTGGCGGTTACCGGCTGGAAGCCGAGGAATGGCACCACCCTGACGTGCGCACGCTCTCCGACCTGGCGTGCGACCTCATCGGCTGGGACAACGACCTCCTGTCGTACGCCAAGGAACGCGGCAACGACAAGGCCAGGCACAACCTCGTGACCGTGCTGGCCACGCACAAGTCCCTCACACTGCAGGACGCGCTGCGCGAGGTCGCGCAGATGCACAACGACGCCATCGCGGCGTTCGTCCACCGGCGTGCCGCGCTGGAGCAGTGGGCTCCGCTGCCGGTCCGCAAGTATGTCCGCGGCCTTGAACACTGGGTGCGCGGCCACATCGAGTTCTCGCTCGGCAGTGCCCGTTACGTGCACGCCTGGCCTGACGGCACCCGCTGGCCGCAGGCCGTCTAGGTCCCGTCAGAGCTCTCTTCGGGGGCGTCCGGATCCTCCAGCGCGAGCCCGGACGCCTCATCGAGATCGAGCCTGGCGCCCTCCTCGAACGCGTTCTTGTAGGCCAGCTCGCCCATGGCCTGCTTGCACTCGCGTACGCACCGGTCGTGGTCGTCGGTCATCCACGGCGCGCCGAGCTGCGGCAGGCCGGCCGTCCGCCAGTTCTGCTGCAACGCCCCGAGCAGCTTGGCTGCCACCGGCGGCTGCGCGGCAGCGGCGAAGATGCGCGCCGCGGTCTCCAGCGCCATCAGGGTGCCGAGCGTGTCGTGGAAGTGGCGCTTGATCCGCAGCGCCTCCCTGACGTTCTGCAGCGCCTCGCCGGTGCGGCCGGTGGCGAGCCTGGTGCTGGCCAGCGCCCACTGCGCGTGGGAGCTGACCCACAGCTCGCCGCGCTCCTTGCACACCTGAAGGCAGTCCTGCAGCAGCGACTCGGCCTCGTAGAGCTCGCCCTGCGTGGTCAGCACGATCGACAGCTCGACGATGGCGGGCAGCAGGCCCGGGTTGAGCTCCTTGTTGTCGGTGTTGAACTCGATCGCCACGCCCAGCAGCGCGCTGGCCTTCTGCAGGTCGCCCTGGAGCAGCGCCGCCGTGCCCTGCATCTTGGAGGCCAGGATCACCGCGCGGGAGTCGCCCACCCGCACCGCCTCGGTGCTGCACTTCTCGGCCGCCTGCAGCGCTCCCGCGCTGTCGCCCTGGGCGCTCTTGACGTAGGACAGCACCCAGAGGGCCTTGCACCGTTCCTTGCTCACGGTGGGGTTGGCCTCCAGGGCCCGCTCCAGGTAGAGACGGCCCTCGCGGGCGAACCCGCAGCACACCCACATGAACCACAGCGACGACAGCAGGGTCAGCGCGAGCTGGGACTTGGCCGACGAGCGCAGCGCGTGTTCGAGCGCGACGCGGACGTTGTCGTGCTCCTGGCGCATGCGGACGAACCAGTAGATCTGCCGCGGCCCCGACCAGGCGTCCTCGCTGCGCTGGGCCAGGCTCAGGTAGTACTCCAGATGCCGCTGGCGCATCCGCTCCTTCTGGCCCAGCTTCTCCAGCCACTCCTCGCCGTATTCGGCCAGGGTGTCGATCAGCTTGTAGCGTACGCCCGCGTGGTTGCTCCTGATCAGCAGGATCGACTTCTCCACCAGCCCTGTCACCAGGTCGGTGATGTCTTCGGACGGCAGCCGCCCGTCGGAGCAGACGAAGCGGGCCGCGTCGAGCTCGAAGTCGCCGGCGAACACCGACAGCCGCGCCCAGAGCAGCCGCTCGGCCGGCTCGCACAGCTCGTGGCTCCAGCCGATGGCCGCGCGCAGTGTCTGGTGCCGGGGCAGCGCCGTCCGGCTGGCGCCGGCCAGCAGGCTGAACCGGTCGGCCAGCAGCCCGAGGATCTGCTCGACCGACAGCGCCCGCAGCCGCACCGCGGCCAGCTCGATCGCCAGCGGGATGCCGTCGAGGCGGCGGCACAGCTCGGCCACCGGGGCGATGTTGTCCTCGTCGAGTACGAAGTCGGGCATGCTCGCCCCGGCCCTGGCCGCGAAGAGCTGCACCGACTCGTTGGTGAACAGGCTCTCGGCCGGATCGTCGCCGGGCACCTGCAGCGGCGGCACCGGGACGACGTGCTCGTAGGGCAGGTGCAGCGACTGGCGGCTGGTGGCCAGCACCTTCAGGTTGGGCGCGGCCTCCAGCAGCTCGTGGATCAGCTCGGCGCAGCCCTGCACCAGGTGCTCGCAGGTGTCGATGATGAGCAGCATGTCGCGCTCGCCCACCCACTCCGACAGCGACTCCGACGCCTCGCGCGAGGACTGGTCGGCGATGCCGAGCGCGGAGGCGATGGTGTGCCTGACCATGCCCGCGTCCTGCAGCCGGGCCAGGTCGGCGAACCAGACGCCGTCGGGGTAGTGAGGGCGCACCTGATGGGCCAGCCGCAGCACAGTACGGGACTTGCCCACACCGCCGATGCCGGTGACGGTCACCAGGCGGGATTCGCCGAGGTGCCGTTTGAGGTTGGCGAGGAGGCGGGTCCGGCCCACGAAGCTGGTCAGCTCCGCCGGCAGATTGCCTTCTCGCCGCCAGCCTGTCGGGGTGGCCATGCGCAGCCTCACGGGGGGATCGGCGACACCTGCACTGGCATCGTACCGCCGCGATCGCCGCATGTCCTTGGACCTGCGGACACGCTAGGTATGGGTTTGTACAGCCGAGTAGTATGTTCGGCGTGGAAGATTTCCTACCTGAGCAGACGGCCGACGACACCGACCTCGCGTGGGGCGACTGGCGCGAGCGCGACACCGACGCCTTCTACCTGGACAACCGGCCGCCCCACTGGGGCTGACCCGGCATGACTCCTCCGCTGCGGCCGGCCGTGCCCGGCGACTACGACGCCATCGCCGCCGTGGTCGACGGCTGGTGGGGCCGGCCGATCCTGCCGTCCCTGCCCAGGATGTTCCTCGACCACTTCCACCGCACCTCCCTGATCGCCGAGGAAGCCGGCGCGCTGGCGGGCTTCCTCGTCGGCTTCCCGTCCCCGTCCCTGCCCGACGAGGCCTACATCCACTTCGTCGGCGTCGCGCCGGGCGCGCGCAAGAGCGGGCTGGCCCGCGTCATGTACGAACGTTTCTTCGGTCTGGCCCGCGAGCACGGCCGCCACGTCGTCAAGGCGATCACCTCGCCGGTCAACACGGCCTCGATCGCCTTCCACCGGCGCATGGGCTTCGACGTCGCCGGCCCGGTGCCCGGCTACAACGGGCCTGACAAGGACGCGATCACCTTCTCCCGCACGATCTGAGGCGGCTCACGCCGGGGCCGCTCGCCGGGACGCTTGGCCGTTACTTTCCGCAACGTGTTACGTACTTTCCGTATGCATCCGCTGTAATCGGGAATGGCACACAGCGGTGCGAGGGAGGTGACCGGTGGCCGGACGGCTCATCCGGATGGGGCACAGGGGCGAGCTCATCGCGGAGTTCGCGGGGACCGCGGTTCTCATCCTGTTCGGCGCGGGGGTGGTCGCGCAGGTGGTCGCGGGCGGGCTCGGCGACCACGACAGCATCGCGTGGGCGTGGGGCATCGGTGTCATGCTGGGCGTCTACGTGGCCGGACGCACGACGGGCGCGCACCTCAACCCCGCCGTGACGCTCGGGTTCGCGCTGTTCCGCGGCTTCCCGTGGCCCAAGGTGCTCCCGTACGTGGTCGCGCAGACCGCGGGGGCCTTCCTCGCCGCCCTCATCGTGCGCTGGAACTACACCGAAATCCTGACCATGTTCGACCCCGGGCACACGATCAAGACCCAGATCGTCTTCTCCACCCTGCCCGGCAACGGCACCCTGCCCGTGGGCCTGTGGGGCGGGCTGCGCGACCAGATCATCGGCACCGCGATCCTGCTCTTCGTCATCTTCGCCCTGTCCGACACGGCCAACATGGCGCCGGGCGCGAACATGGGGCCGTTCGTGATCGGGCTGCTCATCGTCGGGATCGGCATGTCCTTCGGCGCCGACGCCGGATACGCCATCAACCCGGCCCGCGACTTCGGGCCGCGCCTGGCCAGCTTCCTCACCGGCTACGGCGGCGCGTGGCGCGACCAGTACGGCGACCTCTACTTCTGGGTTCCGATCGTCGGCCCGCTGATCGGCGGCGTCATCGGGGCCGGCCTGTATCAGGCGTGCATCGCCCGCTTTCTCCCCCAGGGCGAGGACCGCGACACCGTGAAGCCGTCCGACTGAGGACAGACCGGGGGAGAACCGCATGCCCGAGTTCGTGGGCGCCGTCGACCAGGGGACCACCAGCACCCGCTTCATGATCTTCGATCACGATGGTGCCGAGGTGGCCAAGTACCAGCTCGAACACGAGCAGATCCTGCCCAAATCCGGCTGGGTCGAGCACAACCCGATCGAGATCTGGACCAGGACCGCCGCCGTGATCCAGAGCACGATGCAGCGGGCCGGGCTGCACGACGGCGACCTCGTGACCCTCGGGCTCACCAACCAGCGCGAGACCACGGTCGTGTGGAACGCCCGCACCGGGCGCCCCTACTACAACGCGATCGTCTGGCAGGACACCCGCACCGACCGGATCGCCGCGGAGCTCGAACGCGACGGCCGTGGCCAGGTCATCCGCGACCGCACGGGGCTGCGGCCCGAGGCGTACTTCTCCGGCGGCAAGATCCAGTGGATCCTGGAGAACGTCGACGGCGTCCGCGCGGACGCCGAGCGCGGTGATGCGATCTTCGGCACCACCGACACCTGGACCCTGTGGAACCTCACCGGCGGCGTCAACGGCGGCGTGCACATCACCGACGTGACCAACGCCAGCCGCACCATGCTGATGGACCTGACCACCCTCGACTGGGACGACGAGCTGCTGTCGTTCTTCGGCATCCCGCGCGCGATGCTGCCCGAGATCCGCCCGTCCGCCGACCCGACCGGTTACGGCGCCACGGTCAGGCAGGGGCCCATGGCCGGCGAGGTGCCGATCACCGCCATCCTGGGCGACCAGCAGGCCGCCACCGTCGGCCAGGTCTGCTTCGCGCCGGGCGAGGCCAAGAACACCTACGGCACCGGCAACTTCCTGCTGCTCAACACCGGCCCCGACCCGGTGCGCTCGCAGAGCGGCCTGCTCACCACCCCGGCCTACAAGTTCGGCGCGGATCCCACGATCTTCGCGCTGGAGGGCTCGATCGCGGTGACGGGCTCGGCCGTCCAGTGGCTGCGCGACCAGTTGCACATCATCACCTCGGCGGCCCAGAGCGAGACGCTGGCGCGGCAGGTGGACGACAACGGCGGGATGTACTTCGTGCCGGCCTTCTCCGGCCTGTTCGCCCCGTACTGGCGCGCCGACGCCCGCGGCGCCATCGTCGGCCTGTCGCGCTACCACACCGACGCCCACCTCGCCAGGGCCGCGCTGGAGGCCATCTGCTACCAGAGCCGCGACGTCGTCGAGGCGATGCAGCGCGACTCGGGGGTGGTGCTCGACGTGCTCAAGGTGGACGGCGGGGTGACGGCCAACGACCTGTGCATGCAGCTCCAGTCCGACATCCTGGGCGTGCCGGTCAGCCGGCCGACCGTGTCGGAGACCACCGCGCTCGGGGCCGCGTACGCCGCCGGCCTGGCCTTCGGCTACTGGGCCGACACCGGTGAGCTGCGCGCCCACTGGGCCGAGGACCGCCGCTGGGAGCCCAGGTGGAGCGAGGACCAGCGCGAGGAGGGCTACGCGGGCTGGAAGAAGGCGGTCACCCGGGCCCTCGACTGGGCCGGGTGACCGCTCACGCGCTCTAGCTGACCACGTCCTTGCGGCGGAAGCGCCGGAACGCCACCGCGATCAGGATCGCCGCGTACGTGATCGAGATCGAGGCCCCCTTCGCCATGCCGCTCCAGTCCAGCTCGGGCGCCAGGGCGTCCAGCCAGGCGTTGTTCCAGAACGTGGGCAGGAACTCGCGCAGCACCCCCAGCGCCTCCACGGCCTGGAGGATGGTGCACACGATCCACAGGCCGACCGCCCCGCCCACGGCGCCCAGCGGGGAATCGGTCATGGTCGAGACGAGGAAGGCCACGGCGGCCACCACGAGCTGGCTGACCAGCGCGTACCCGATCACGATGCCGAAGCGCGGCAGCACGTCGAAGGCCGGGATGGTCTCACCCGTCCCGGGCACCTGGATGTCGTCCCAGCCGAACGCCAGCGTCCCCGCGAGCAGCGCCATCAGCGGCAGGCAGATCACCGCCGCGGCCGAGTAGCCGAGCGCCACGATCAGCTTCACCCGCAGCAGCCGGTCGCGCGGGACCGGCGCCGCCAGCAGATAGCGCAGCGACGACCAGTTGGCCTCGCTGGAGACCGTGTCGCCGCAGAACAGCGCGACCGCCACCACCAGCAGGAAGCTGGCCGACACCGACAGGGCGAAGGCGGCGAAGTTCAGGCCGCTCTCGGTGGCCAGGTCGGAGATGCGCAGCGCCGACTGGCCCTGCGCGTTCGACTGCGGCCCGAACTGGAACGCGATCACGAGGATCCACGGCAGCGCCAGCAGCAGCCCGAACGCGACGATCGTCCGCCTGCGCTTGAACTGCCTGACGATCTCCACCCGCAGCGGCAGCGTGCGGTTCGGCGCGTAGCCGGTCGCGGTGGTCATGCGTTGTCTCCGATGAGGTCGAGGAACACGTCTTCCAGGCGCGGCCCGTGCCCGTTGACCGTGGTGGCCGTTCCCAGCAGCTGTGACACCGGGCCGGTCGAGACGAGCTGTCCGCGCCGCATGACCACGACGTGGCTGCAGGTTTGCTCCACCTCGGCCAGCATGTGGCTGGAGACGATCACGGTACGGCCGTCGCGGGCGTAGCGCTTGAGCACCTCGCGCATCTCGCGGATCTGGGGTGGGTCGAGGCCGTTCGTGGGCTCGTCCAGCACGAGCAGGTCGGGCAGGCCGAGCATGGCCTGGGCGATGGCCAGCCGCTGGCGCATGCCCTGGGAGTAGGTGCGTACGGCCCGGTCGAGCGCCTTGCCCAGGTCCGCGATCTCCAGCGCCTCCTCGAAGTGCGCGTCGGCGGCGGGCCGGCCGGTGGCGGCCCAGTAGAGGGCGATGTTGTCGCGTCCCGACAGGTGCGGCAGGAAACCGGGCCCCTCCACGAACGACCCGAGCCGCGACAGCACGGGGGCGCCGGGGGCCACCGGCTCGCCGAAGATGCGGATCTCGCCGGCGTCCGGGTGGATGAGGCCCATCATCATCCGCATCGTCGTCGTCTTGCCGGCGCCGTTCGGGCCGAGCAGCCCGAGCACCTGGCCCCGCTCGACCCGGAACGACAGGCCGTCCACGGCCAGCTCTCCGTTGCGGTAAGCCTTCGTCAGCCCGCTGATCTCCAGCGGCACGTCCGCGTCGCCGCCCAGCGCCCCGCTGGAGGCGGCGACGGCCTCGCGGCTCTCCGCGTCCGGTGTCCCAGTCGCTGTGGCTGTGGCTGTGGCTGTGGCTGTGGCGGCGGTGGCGGTGGCTTTACGGCGGCGGGACGGGGTGCGTCCCGTGGCCAGCAGGACGCCGGCGACCGCCACGGCGGCCAGCGGCATCGCCCACACCCACCACGCGATCCCGGTCGGCGCGGCGGCCAGCGTGCCGACCGTCGGGACCGCGAGCGTGGGGGAGGCCAGCGCCACCTGGTACGCGGCCGGCTGGGCCGGGGTCGCGAACCCCATGTCGGTCGTGGCCACGACCAGGCGCAGCCGGTGTCCGGCCGCGAAGTTGTGGTCCACGGCGGGCAGGGCGACGGTGGCCTCCGCGCTGCCGGCGCCCTCGGGGATGCTCACCCGGACCGGCGCGACCAGGCCGGCCGGCAGGGCGGGCGGCTGGATGCTGTCGGCCACGTCGTACAGCTTCACGAACAGCGTGGCCTCGCCCTCGCCCGACACCTTGATCCTGACGGTGGGGCTGCCGGTGAGCTGGAGCGGGGCGGTGAGCGGCGCCGACTCGAACGCGGCGGACTGTCCCGGCATGTCGAGCGAGACGCCGCCGGTGTTCTGGCCGGCCAGCAGGCCGCCGATGCCCGGCACGGTGGAGATCGCCGCCGGGGCGCCGCCCGGCGGGTTGACGATGTTCTGCGCGGGGCCGCTCAACGCGACGTCGGTGGTGCCGGTGCCCCCGAGGCCGGGGTACGCGCCCGCCTCCGGGTGCAGCCTGATGCGCTGGCGGGTGCCGGGGTCGCGGCCGCCGTCACGCGTCACCGTGAACGCGCTCACCCGCGGCGCCGAGTCGTCGCCCTTCAGATAGCGGGCGAACCAGGCCGCCGACTGGTCGAACAGCCAGTCGGCCTCGCCGTTGCCCCCGTCGTGCCCGCCGTCGAACCAGGCCAGGCTCACCGGGGTGCCGGCGGCGGCGATGGCTCTGGCGTTGGCGTCGGCATGGCCGAGCGGGAACAGCGAGTCGCGCTGGCCCTGGATGAGCAGCGTCGGGGCCTTGATCTGCCCGGCCACCGTGATCGGGCTGGACTTGCGCAGCAGCTCGACGGCCTCGGGCGTGGCCCGGCCGGTCGCGGCGACCTGCTGGTAGACCGCGCAGATCTCGGGCCGGAACCGGCCGCACCGAGCCTGCTCGGGCGTCAGCGGCGGTGCGGCCTCGCGTCGGCCCAGCAGGGACGTGGGGTCCAGCGAGACGCCCTGGCCGAAGAAGATGCCGGCCCACATGCGCTTGAAGACCCCGCCCACCGGGTCCGGCAGCTCAGCGGGATCCGAGGTCGACCGGGCGGCGGTGGACGGCGGGGCCGGCTGGGCGGCGTTGGGGAAGAGCGCGTCGGCCAGGTCGGACCAGGTGATCTGGGGGACGATCGCGTCCACCCGCCGGTCGTAGGCGGCGGTCATCAGCGCGATGGCGCCGCCGTACGAGCCGCCCGCGATGCCGACGCGGGGGTCACCCGAGGCGTCGAGCCGGACCTCGGGACGCCGGGCCAGCCAGTCGATCAGCTGCTTGACGTCCTTGACCTCGTAGTCGGGCGAGTTGAGCGCGATCTGGCCGCCCGAACGGCCGAACCCGCGCGCCGACCACGTCATGACGGCGTAGCCCTGCTGGGCGAGCCGTACCGCCTGGTCCCGCATGCTCTGCTTGCTGCCGCCGAACCCGTGCGCGAGCAGCACGGCCGGCGCCTTCCCGCCGCCGGTCGGCGCGAAGAAGGTCGTATCGAGCTCGACCCGCTCGTCGCCGGCTGGTCCGTCGACGACGGTGATTCTCTGGTCCTGGCCCCGCACCTCGGGAGCCGACGGCCACACGAGCCACGTCGTCACCCCGATGAGGGCGAGCGCCGCTGTCAAAGCGGCCACACGCTTCATGCGGTGAGCCTACTTTCCGCACCTGAGAGATCCCTGAGACGACGATCATGAAGCGCGTCGCCGGCCGGAGTGCGCCATGGCCACGGTCAGGCTGTCCTCGTAGATGTGGTAGCGGGTGATGTGCCCGTCCTCGACCGTGAGGTGCAGGGCGAACGGCGACGTGTACGTCTCCCCGGTGCCCTCGGCCGTCTGGACGATGTCGCCGAGCACGACGGCGTCGTCCCCATCCACCAGGACGCGCGCCACCGACGTGGCGTTCAGCTCGGGCACGTGGTGCGCGGCCAGCGTGCGGAAGTGCTCGGCGGCGTCGTCGCGGCTCGACCGCGGCCTGATCCACGGCACCGACGGGTGTCCTTCGGCCGGCCAGCTGAACTTCCAGTCGCAGCGCTCGGCGAACAGGCCGGCGACGCGCTCGGCGTCTCCTTCACCGATCCGGCGCAGCAGTTCCTGAACGGTGTCACGAGTCGTCATGATCTGTCCTCAATGTTTGGGTGCCGTGGCAGTCTCCTCCCGTTCTCGCGGCACCGCGATTACCTCGGACGTAAGGGCGCCGCCTACCCCGTCTTCAGCCCAGGAGCGCGTAGACGGTGCTCGCCTGCGCCACGACCTCGCCGCCGCCCTCGGCCGTGAGGGTGATCTCGGTGAAGGCCAGCGTGCGGCCCAGCTTCGTGATCCGGACGTCGAGCAGCACGTCCTTGCCCACCACCGGCCGCTGGAACATCGTGGACTGCTGGACCGTGGTCATCGGCACGAACCCGCCCCGCGCCGAGGAGATGGCGATGACCGTCGCCGTGTCGGCCGCCGCCATCATCGCCTGCCCGCTCAGCCCGCCGCCCTCCCTGGCCAGGTCGTCCGACCACGGCAGCCGTACGACGGCGTGCCGCTCTCCCACCTCCTCCACGCGCAGTCCGAGCCGCTGGATCCAGGGGGCGAAGTACTGGGTCAGAATCGCCTCTGCGTTTTCCGGAGTCACGTGACCGTCATCCCCACCGGGCGCGCGGACGTTACGCGTGCGGCGAGTTGCCGGGGCGGTCGGCCTGGGCGCATTGTGGAGGGATGGGGTCGGTGCGGCGGTCGGTGGTCGAGGTGTTCCAGCCGTCAACGTACGAGACGGCGGTCCCGTACGACCTGTTCGCCGCACTCAGGGAGGAATCTCCCGTCTGCTGGATCCCCGAGCCCGCCCTGGGCCCCTGGCGTGAGGGGCCCGGCTACTGGGCGGTGTTCCGGCACGCCGACGTCAAACACGTGCTGCGCCACCCCGAGGACTTCTCCTCCCACCTCGGCGCCACCCAGATCCGCGACCCCGACACCCCGGCCGACCTGCGCTTCGTCCAGGCGCAGATGCTGAACATGGATCCGCCCGACCACTCCAGGCTGCGCCGGATCGTGGCGGCGGCGTTCACCCCGAGGGCCGTGCGCGCCCTGGAGCAGGCGATCGCGGCGCGGGCGGCGGCGCTGTTCGAGGCGGGGGAGTGCGACTTCGTGGAGGTGGCCGCCGACCTGCCGGTGTGGACGCTGGCGCACGTCATGGGGGTTCCGGCGCGGGACAGGCGGCTGCTGTACGACTGGGCCTCGCGGGTGATCGGCTACCAGGACGACGACTACGCGGGCCTGTCCACGGCCGACGCCGAGGCGCTCACCCCGATGGGCCGGCTCGCCGTCGCGGCCAGGCCGGAGCCGCGTCCCGGGGTCAACCCGCGTTCCAGGGCGGCGCTCACCGACATGTTCGCCTACGCGCACGCCCTGGCCGAGAATCCCCTGGACGGCGAGTCGGTCATGTCGGCGATGCTGAAAGGTGGGCCGAAGGGCGGGCCGAAGGGCGGCCTGACCGAGGCCGAGTTCGAGAACATGTTCTTCCTCTTCGCCGTCGCCGGGAACGAGACCCTGCGCAACGGCATCCCCGGCGGCCTGCTCACGCTGCTCCAGCACCCCGCCGAGCTGGCCCGCCTGCGCGCCGACCCCTCCCTGCTCGACTCGGCCGTGGAGGAGATGCTGCGCTTCTGGCCGCCGGTCATGCACTTCAGGCGGACCGCGACCCGCGACCTCACCCTCGCAGGACAGCCGATCCGGGCGGGCGACAAGGTGGTCGTCTACCACGCCTCCGCCAACCGCGACCCGTCCGTCTTTCCCGATCCCGACCGGTTCGACGTCGCCCGCACGCCGAACGACCACGTCAGCTTCGGCTTCGGCCCGCACTTCTGCCTGGGCGCGCACCTGGCCCGCGCCCAGTTCCGGTCGGTGCTGCGCGAACTGCTCGCCTGGGACGTCGAGCCGGCCGGCCCGCCCCACCGGCTCACCTCGAACTTCCAGAACGGGCTCAAGCACCTGCCGGTACGCCTGCGCCGCCGCGACCGCTAGCATCACGATCATGGACGACTACCTGCAGGTCAACCGGTCCAACTGGAACGCGCGCGTCCCCGTCCACGTCGGCAGCGCCTTCTACGACGTCGAGGGCTTCAAGGCGGGCAGGAACGCGCTGCGTCCCTTCGAACTCGACGAGGTGGGCGAGGTCACCGGCCGCAGCCTGATCCACCTGCAGTGCCACTTCGGCCTCGACACCCTCTCCTGGGCCAGGGCGGGGGCCGAGGTGACCGGCCTCGACTTCTCCGAGGCCGCCATCGGGCAGGCCAGGAAGATCGCCGCGGAGTGCGGCCTTACGGCCAGGTTCGTCACCGCCGACGTCTACGACGCCGAGCGGGCGCTGGGCGAGACGTACGACATCGTCTACACCGGCATCGGAGCCCTGGTCTGGCTGCCCGACCTCACCCGCTGGGCGCGGACGGTCAAGGCCCTGCTCAAACCGGGCGGGTTCCTGTACATCGCCGAGTTCCACCCGTTCGTGGACGTCCTGGACGACGAGAGCGGCACCAAGATCACCGAGGACTACTTCGACCGCGGCCCCCATGTCTGGGAATATCCCCACACCTACACCGGCCCCGAGATCCTGGAGCACCAGACCACCGTGCAGTTCCGGCACGGTCTCGGCGAGATCGTCAGCGCTGTCGCGGCGGCCGGGCTGCGGGTGGAGTTCCTGCACGAGCACGACCACACCCTGTTCCGCCGCTTCGGCGCGCTGGTCGACGACGGGAACGGCTTCCGGCGCCCGGCGGGGGAGCCCAGGACGCCGCTCATGTTCTCCCTGCGGGCGTCGTACCCCAGGTCATGACCCTCCGGGGAAGATCGCGAAACAGGTCGAACGACTCATCGTGGGCCAGTGCGACCGATGACCGTAAGATTCAGTCCCGTGAAGTCTCCAGCATCGTTCAAGAGGGCCGCCGCATGGGCCCTGCCCTACTGGACTCGCGGCGAGGCGGGCCGCGAGACGCCGCACGACCTGTTCAGGGTGCTCTACTACGGGTGGCTGGTGGCGTTCACGCTCAAGGTGCTCGGCTCGGCCTGGGACGTCTCGTGGCACTTCAAGTGGCTGCGTGACGACCTCGCCCCGCCCCACCTGCTCAACTCCGCCGGCACGGCACTGGTCGTCGCCCTCGTCATCATCCACGGCTACACCGGTTACGGCGCCGACAAGGCCGCGCTCAGGCTGATCCAGTGGGGCACCGGGATCTTCCTCGTCGCGGTGCCGCTCGACCTGATCAACCACCGCGTCAACGGGCTCGACATCACCTCGTGGAGCCCGTCCCACATCATGCTCTACGCCGGCACGTTCTTCATGATCGCCGGCGTGATCCGGGGCTGGTTCGTGGGCGCGCCTCCGGGACGTGAGCGGACGGTCGTGCTCGGCGCGTTCTTCGCGTTCTTCCTGGAGAACGTGCACTTCCCCGAGCAGCACCAGGAATACGGCATCCTGTCGCTCGGCGCCTGGGACAACAGCGTCGTCTACGCCGAGAAGATCCTGCTCCAGTTCGCCGCCGACCAGATGGGGCGGCCGGTGGACCGGACGATGGTCACCGGGTTCACGCTGCCCGTGCCCGACTACCTCTACCCGGTCTACGCCGTGGTCGCCGGGTTGTCGGTGCTGGTCGCGGCCAGGCTGCTGATCGGCAGGTTCGGCTCCGCCACCCTCGTCGCCGGGGCCTACGTGGGGTTCAGGACGCTGGTCTGGCCGCTGCTCACCTACACCGGCTTCCCGCCGTCGGCGCTGCCGTTCTTCCTGGTCGCGGGCGGGCTGCTGGTGGACCTCGCGTTCCTGGTCCGGATCCCCGCCGTACGGGCGGTGCTCGGCACGGTCGTCGTCACGGCGGGCGCGTACGGCGCGCTGATCGTCCAGAACGCGGTCATGGGTCCGGTGTACGGCGCGCTCAAGGGCCAGGAGGGGCTGATGGGCTCGCCGCCGCTGGTCACGGCGTCGGCCGGGTGGGCCGGGCTCGGGCTGCTGGTCGCCTGGCTGGCCATCGAGTGGTTCGCCCGCGGGCATGGCAGGACCGTGCGGGTCCCGGCGCCCCCGCCGGCGACCACGGTGACCGCGCCCGCGACCCCCTGAACGGCGGTCCGGTTGGAGCGATCGGGCTCTAGGCGACCGAGGCTCGGGTGATCGCCACCGCCACCCCGTACGCCAGCCCCATCACGCCCACCTCGGCCGCCGCCCACCCGACCAGGGCGGTGGCCCGGCCCTGGCGGATGGCGGGCATGAGCCGGAAGCGGATGTGGGCGGCCAACGGCACCAGCAGCGCCACCAGCGCCGCCTTGACCACGACCAGCAGTCCGTAGTGGCTGGTCACGATGGCCTCGGGCAACCGCACGCCGGGGGTGAGCGCCATCGTGCCCAGCCCCGTGATCAGCCCGGACAGCGCCACCAGGGCCAGGCAGACGGTCGCCATCCTGGAGAACTTCGGCAGCACGAGGGCCAGCAGGTCGCGGTGCGGGGCCAGGAAGACGGCCGTGGCCGCCAGCCCGCCGGTCCACGCGGCCGCTCCCATGACGTGGATCTCCATCGAGATCATGATGGGGTCGTGCCAGACCGAGTTCACCGCGTGCCCGGTGACCGGGATCGGCAGCAGCCCGAACAGCGCCACGATCACCCGCAGCTCGGCCGGCACCTTCTCGCCGAAGCGCACCGCCATCAGCCCGATGCCGGCCGCCGCCAGCGCGCACGCCGCGCTGAACAGCAGCCCCTGGCCGGTGCCGACGCTGCCCACGTAGTCGGCGATCATCCCGAACGTGGGCACGGCGCCGGGGTTGAGCTCGGCGGTCTGGAAGACGATGGTGAGCAGCGCGCAGATCGCCCACGCCCACGCGGCCATCACGGCCAGCGGGCGCACCCTGAGCAGGACCGGCTCCGAGCGCTCCGGGTTCCTGAAGCCGAGCAGCTTGGGCAGCAGGCTGAGCCCGACCAGCGCCACGGCGGCCACGTCGAGCAGCACGCGCACGACCGGCAGCCCGACCGAGACGACGGGGCCCGGCATGGGGATGCCGGGGACGGCCTGCTGAGCGGTGAACGAACTGGCCGCCACGGCCGCGACCACCGCGCACACCCCGAACGCACCCGCCACCAGCCGCCCGCCGGCCCGCTGCTCGGGCACCGGGGGAGCGGCGACGGCCGTCACGAACGCGTCCCCTCGGCCGAAGCTTCCTGAACGCCGGTCGTCGTAGCGGCCACCGTCCCGGCGGCCACCGTCCCGGCGGCCGTCGCCTCAGCGCCCGTCCCCTCGGGACCCGCTTCATCAGCGCCAG
>NZ_BAAAMU010000129.1:0-29643 GCF_039529435.1 Nonomuraea maheshkhaliensis | reverse complement strand
GAGCGCTTCCCTGACACGGAAGAGGTCACTGGTTCAATCCCAGTATCGTCCACCAGAAGTCGAAACCCCAGCTCACGGCAGACGCCGGGAGCTGGGGTTTCTTGTTGTCCGAGGTTGACGGCATCCCGCTCAGCTCGCTGCCGAGTTGATGCCCTGTTGATCAGCCCGAGCGAGCTTGAGGCCCTCGCCTTCGACAGGCTTGTCGTTGCTATCGTCCTGTGGGACGAGCGCCCGGGCGAGTTCTGTGACCTTGTCGGACAGGGCGAGAACGAACTCACGCCCCTCCGCCCGCCAGATCAGGATGGGGAACGCGGGCGCCATGATGGCGACAACCGGAATGAGGAGCAGAACCAAGAGCGCGCCGAGCGCCACTCGCTGCAGCTCATCTCGCTGAATCGCTTCTGTGAAAAACAGTGACCGTCTGCCCCGAGCAGAGCAAGGGCTCTCTCGCATGGACGATCCGTTCGCCGAGCTCGGCCAACGGATCGGCTGGGGCGGGCTGAGGCTCGCCTATGGGTCGGCCGGGGACGTGCCGCGTCTGGTGCCAGCGCCGGCCGGCGGCCCCGGTGAGGCGCTGAGGGTCATTGACCGGCCAGGCCCGTGTGGGCCACGCCCCGGACGATCTGGCGTTGGAACAGGACGAAGACCACCAGCAGCGGCAGGCCCGCCAGGACCACCGAGGCCATGATCTGTGCGTAACGCAGGCCGAAGGTGCCCTGGACGACGTTGGCCAGCCCGACCGGGAGGGTCATCGTGTTCGGGTCGGTGGAGACGAGGAACGGCCAGAGGAAGTTGTTCCAGGTGTTGATGAAGGTGAAGATCGACACGGCCGCCAGGACCGGGCGCGACAGGGGCAGGACGATGGTGAAGAAGACGCGCCAGCGACCGGCCCCGTCGACGAAGGCGGCCTGTTCGAGTTCGGGGGGCACGTCCTGGAAGAACTTGAACAGGATGTAGACGATGAGCGGGGCCGCGACCTGGGGCAGGATGATCGCCCACCAGGTGTCCACCAGGCCCAACGCGACCATCTCGGCGAAGAGCGGGGCCATGAGGACCTGGGGCGGGATCATGATGCCGGCGAGGATCAGGCCGAGCAGCGCGCGCTGGCCCTTGAACTGCGTGCGCGCGAACCCGTACGCGGCCATCGCCGAGAACAGCACGGTGAGGAACGTGACGATCACGGCGGTGACGGTGGAGTTGATCGCCCACTTGACGATGCCGCCGGTCTCCAGGACGAGCGCGTAGGAGTCGAAGGTGATCCGGCTGCCGATCCATTCCAGCGGCAGCTTGGTGGTCTCGGACTCGGGCTTGAGCGAGGTGGCGACGGCCCAGGCGATGGGAGCCAGCCAGATCACCGCCAGCACCAGCGCGGCCACCAGCAGGACGAGCTGGCTGAAGCTGAACCGCTTGGTCACGACGCGACCTCCTCGCGCTTGCGGAACAGCCGGAGCTGCGCCAGGGAGACGATGACGATCAGGACGAACAGGATGTACGAGACGGCCGAGGCGTAGCCGATGCGGTAACCGGTGAAGCCGACGTCGTAGGCGTACTCGATGATGGGCCGGGTGGCGTCCTGCGGGCCGCCGCCGGTCATGAGGTAGATCTGGTCGAAGACCTTGAGCGAGGCGACCAGTTGCAGCACCACGATGAGCACCGTCGTACGGCGCAGGAGCGGCAGCGTGATGGAGCGCAGCTTGTCCCAGGAGGAGGCGCCGTCGATGGCGGCGGCCTCGTACAGGTGCGCGGGGATCGACTGGAGCGCGGCGAGGTAGAGCAGGAAGTTGAAGCCGACCGTCCACCAGACGGTGGTCAGCACCACCGACCACATGGCCGTGGACGGGTCGCCCAGCCAGAGGAGGTCGGTGCCGAGCGTGCCGTTGAGCAGGCCGTAGTCGGGCGGGTAGATCATCTGCAGCCACAGGATGGCGATCACGGCCGACGGCAGCAGGAACGGCCCGAAGAACGACAGCCGCCACAGCCACTGCACGAAGCGCACGTTGTGCACCAGCAGCGCGAGCACCAGGCCGAGCAGGACCAGCGGGATCGTGCTCAGCACGGTGAAGACGAGCGTGTTCCAGAGCGAGCGCCACATGCGCGGGTCGGCGAACGCCTCGGCGTAGTTGTCGAACCCGATGAAGTGGTTGTTGCCGCCGGCGATGTTGACGCTCGACAGGCTCATCTGGAAGCCGAGGATGGTCGGCCAGACCAGGAAGGCCAGGTAGATGAGCAGGAAGGGCCCCACGAAGAGCAGCCCGTGCTGGGTCCAGCCGCGCCGGACCTTGGCCTTGGCCGCGGGGGTGGCGGTCGCCGGGGCCGCGACGGTGGTGGTCATGAGCCCTCCCTGGTCGGTTCGGCCGGCGCGGTCATGAGCGCTCCTCGTCGGGGAAGGGGTTCGGGGCGGACATCAGCCGGTTCAGCGACGCCTTCGCCGCGGCCAGCCCTTCCTCGGGGGTACGCGTCCCGGCGATGACCGGGGAGAACGCCTCGCCGAACTCGATCCACATCCGCGAGGCGGAGCCGGCGAACCACACCTGCGGGTCGAGGGCGACCTCGGTGATGACCGAGCGGTACTCCGACTGCGGCTGCAGCGCCAGGTAGTCGGGCTCCTCCAGCGCCGGCAGGTACGCGGGCACGTGCCCGGCCACCGCCCAGTCGGCGCTGTTCTTGACCAGGTAGGCGATGAAGCGGTAGGTGGCCCGTTCGACCTCGGGGTCGCGGGAGCGCTGGTGCGGCAGCACGAACGCGTGGCAGTCGGCCTGCGCGGCCCCGGTGCCGAAGACGTTGGGGAAGCGCGTCATGCTGAACGGCGTCCCGCGTTCCTTGAGCCCGGTGGTCTCCCAGTCGCCGTTCCACAGGAACGCCGCCTCGCCGTTGGTGAACTTGGCGACGGAGGCGCCGTAGTCGGTACGCCAGTCGCACAGCCCTTCCTCGCCGAGCCGCTGCATCAGCCGCAGCGCCTCCAGCGCCTTGGTGTCGTCGATGGTGACCTGGGTGCCGTCGTCGGACACGAGGGTGCCGCCGCTCTGCGGATAGAGCGAATACCACACCCGCCACGGCCCGACGGTGCCCAGGCCGAGCGCGTCGAAGGCCAGCGGGGGCTTGCCGCCCATCACGTCCTTGGCCTTGGTGAGCCGGGCGATCAGCTCGTCCACGCCCTTGGTGGGCGCGAGCTTGCCGTCCGGGCCGAGCAGCCCGGCCTGCCGGCAGATGTCGGTGTTGTAGTACTCGACCATCGGGTGGGCGTCGAACGGGATCGCGTAGAGGACGCCGTCGAGGTGGGCGCGTTCCCAGATGGGCGGGCTGAAGTCGGCGCCGCGCAGGCCGGCCTCCTCCAGCAGCCTGACGTCGATCGGGTCGAGGATCTGGCCGGCGCCGATCCCGGCCAGCCGGGCCAGGTGGAAGGTGGCCAGGTCGGGCGAGCGGCCGCCCGCGCCGGCCATCGCGACCTTCGTGTAGAAGGGCTCACCCCACTGGAGCACGTTCTCCTCGACGAAGATGCCGGGGTTGTCCTTCGCGAACGCCCCGACCATCTTGTTCATGATGATGCCGTCACTCGCGCCGAGGAAGTGCCAGTACTTGACGCGGGTCCGGGACGAGCCGAGCCCCATGGGGATGGCGCAGCCCGTGGCGGCGGCGCCGAGCAGGGCCAGGCTGCCGCCGAGGAGATGCCGTCGGGTGATGTCGGGGGGACCGAGCACTGGGGGCCTCTTCCTGCACCAGCTATGTTCTCGTTGACACCGGAGGATTCAAGGCAGGCATGATCGGCGCCTCTCTCACGGAGGCGCTGGTGGGCGAGCACTCCGGATCGCGGAGGTCACCGCGCGGACCCCATTGTTTCAGCGGGGTTACCCGAGTGTTAGCGGTAACAAGCAGGCTGTCAAGGGCCTGCTCGCAACCGGTTGCGGGGACCTGGAGCGCGCCTCGGCCCCCTTGACCCGGGCCTGTGATAACGCTAACAATCGGGACCACGTAACGGCCGCGAAACTCCGGGAGACGCCTCCGTGCATCAGGCCAAGCTCACCCTCGATCCCGCCTTCAAGGTCGCCCCCGTGCACCGGCGCACCTTCGGCACGTTCGTGGAACATCTCGGGCGCTGCGTGTACACCGGCATCCACGAGCCGGGCCACCCGACGGCCGACGAGGACGGTTTCCGCCGCGACGTGCTCGACCTGACCAGGGAGCTCGGCGTGTCCACCGTCCGCTACCCCGGCGGCAACTTCGTCTCCGGCTACCGGTGGGAGGACGGCGTCGGCCCGGTCTCCGAGCGGCCGCGCCGGCTCGACCTGGCCTGGCACAGCACCGAGACGAACGAGGTCGGCGTGGACGAGTTCGTCCGCTGGTGCCGCCGGGCGGGCGTGGAGCCCATGATGGCCGTCAACCTCGGCACACGCGGCATCGCCGAGGCCCTCGACCTGCTCGAATACTGCAACCACCCCTCCGGCACCGCGCTCTCCGACCGGCGGATCGCGAACGGCACCAAGGAGCCGCACGGCATCAAAATGTGGTGCCTGGGCAACGAGCTGGACGGCCCCTGGCAGACCGGCCACAAGACGGCGCGCGAGTACGGCCGGCTGGCCGCCGAGACCGCCCGCGCCATGCGCATGGTGGACCCGGGTCTGGAGCTGGTCGCCTGCGGCAGTTCGAGTTCGAGCATGCCCACGTTCGGCGCGTGGGAGGCGGAGGTGCTGGAGGAGACGTACGAGCTGGTGGACCACATCTCCTGCCACGCCTACTACCAGGAGAAGGACGGCGACCTCGGCAGCTTCCTGGCCTGCTCGACCGACATGGACTACTTCATCGCCTCGGTCGTGGCCACCGCCGACCACGTCGGGGCGCGGCTGAAGTCGCGCAAGAAGATCAACATCTCCTTCGACGAGTGGAACGTCTGGTACCAGTCGCGCTTCCACGACACCGGCGTCCCCGAGGACTGGCCGGTGGCGCCGCCGCTGCTGGAGGACCAGTACCACCTGGCCGACGCGGTCGCCTTCGGCGGCCTGCTGATCTCGCTGCTGCGCAACAGCGACCGGGTGACCGCCGCGTCGCTGGCCCAGCTGGTGAACGTGATCGCGCCGATCATGACCGAGCCGGGCGGGCGGGCCTGGCGGCAGACGACCTTCCATCCGTTCGCGCAGGCGTCCCGGTACGCCGCCGGCGACGTGCTGCGGGTCGAGCCGGTCGCGCCGGCGTACGAGACGAAGGTGTACGGCGAGGTGCCGCTGATGGACGCGGTGGCCACGCACGACGGAAAGGGCACGACGCTGTTCGCCGTCAACCGCTCGATCGACGCGCCGATGTCGCTGGAGATCGACGCGCGGGCGCTCGGCGGGGTGCGGATCGTCGAGGCCACCACGCTCACGGACGCCGACGTCTACGCCCGCAACACGGCCGACGACCCCGGCCGGATCGCGCCCAGGCCGAACCCGGACGTCGAGCACGACCCGGCGCGCGTGCTGCTGCCCCCGGTCTCCTGGAACGTGATCAGGCTGGGATAGCGCCGGGATTCTTCGCGTACGACCGGCTCGGGCTCGTGATCAGGCTGGGACGGCGCCGGTGCTCTCGCGGACGACCAGCTCGGGCTCGATCAGCCGCCGCGCCTCGGGCTCGGCGCCCGCCATCCGGTCGAGCAGCATGTGGAAGGCGTGCCTGCCGACCGCGCCGAAGTCCTGGCGCACGGTGGTGAGCGGCGGCCAGAAGTACGCCGATTCGGGGATGTCGTCGAACCCGGCCACGCTGACGTCTTCCGGCACCCGCCGCCCCGCCTCGCGCAGCGCCCTCAGCACGCCGAGCGCCATCTGGTCGTTGGCCACGAACACGGCGCTGACGTCGGAATCCTCGGCCAGACGGCGGCCGAGCTGGTAGCCGGAGCGGGCGCTCCAGTCGCCGCGCAGCACGTCGGGGACCGGCCGCCCGGCCGCCTCCAGGACGCCGCGCCAGCCCTCGATGCGGCCGTTGGCGTCGAGCCAGTCGGCGGGCCCGGCCACGTGCCAGACGCTGCGGTGGCCGAGGCTGAGCAGGTGTCGCGTGACCCGGGCGGCGCCGGCCGCCTGGTCCACCTTGGCCACGGGTACGGGGATGTCGTCGCCGGCGTCCACCGCGACCACCGGCATCTCGGGCGGCAGGTGACGCAGCCCGTCGGCGGCCGACTCGTGGGGCGCGACGATGATCACACCGTCGACCGCCTGCGTGCGCAGCCGCTGCACGCCCTCCTCCATCGACCTGCGGTTGAGCGAGCTGAGGCTGGCGATGCTGACGTTGTAGCCGGCGTGCCTGGCGGCCTGCTCGATGCAGTAGAGGGTGGAGGCGGGGCCGTAGAGCGTGGTGTCGATGCTGACCACGCCGAGCACGCCGGAACGGCCGGTGACGAGCTGGCGGGCGGCCTGGTTGGGCCGGTAGTCGAGCTCGCGCACGGCGGCCAGCACCCTGGCCCTGGTCTCGGCGCGGACGAGGTCGGGCGAGTTGAGCACCCGCGAGACGGTCATCGTGGAGACTCCGGCGAGTACGGCGACGTCCATGAGCACCGCCGGCCGGCCGGGTTTGGCTTTCACCGCGGCTCACCCCCTCAGCGGTAACGCTAACAGGCGGAGGGGGCCCGCGCGCGATCAATATGCGCGGCCCCGGACGTCCGTCCGGCGCGGCGAGAGCTCGGCCCTCGCGGACGAGATCGCAGCCCCCACGGCGAGACCCTCGCGGACGAGATCGCAGCCCCTACGGCGAGACCCTCGCGGCGAGAGCTCAGTCCTCGTGGACGAGCAGGACGAACGTGCGGGCGTAGGAGACGCCGTTCGCCGGGCGCGGCCAGTCGAGCTCAGCCAGCGCCCGCGAACCCGCCTCGTGGTGGTCGCCGTTGACCCGGATCTCGGCGGTCTCGCCGCCCTCGCCGCCGCCGAAGAACGCCTTGACGCCCACCAGCTCCTCCCGTTCGAACGCGCCCTTCAGCGCCGGGGCCAGGTGCGGCAGCAGCACGTGCTGGACCGCCCACCGCTGGACGGCGTCGTGGTCGTCGCCCGTGCCCCAGCCGGTGATGCCGCCGTGGATGGCGTGCCGGCCGGGGAAGCCGTCGGGGTCGCCGGAGGCGAAGTGGCCGGCGTGGGAGCCGTCGTGGACGAGGAGCTCCAGCAGCGCGCTGCCGGTGGTGCCCAGCCACACCTGCACGGCCCGCTCGACGGCCTCCTCGGTGGTGGCGCCGTAGCCGGCCACGCAGTCGGCGATCGTGGCGCGCTCCGGGTGCTCGACGTCGAGCACGAAGTCGAGGTCGAGATGGCCGGGGGCGCCGGGGTGGCCGTCGCCGCCGAGCCGCACCGCGACCCTGCCGGGGCCCTTGGCCAGGCCGTCGCGGACCTCCCACGGCCGGCCCATGGCCGCGCTCAGGCGCCCGGCGACCATGCCGAGCACCACGTCGTCCGCCGGCCGCACGCCGTCCATGCCCCACCCCTCGGTCGCGATCCCTCGACACCTGCCAGGCTAGTCGTGTTGATCATCTCGCGTGCCGGCGCCACGTGCGCGCCGGGGGCACATTCGCGTCACCACCGCCCTCTGCGGCAAAAGATTTACCGTACGGATTTACACGGCTATATCGGTCTTTTCGTTTGATTTGTCACAATATGTCGTGCATTGTGGCAAGAGCACGCCAAATCCGGCGGCACTCTGGGCTGATGCGTTACCGGAAAGCTTTTCTGGCTGCCATGGCAGGCGCACTTGCCCTGGTCACAGGACTCACCGCGCCCGCGCATGCCACCCCGATCATCGGCCGAACCGCCGCGGAGGCCGTCACCCTCGATGACGCCCCCACCGTACGCGGCCGCGCCGCCTACCTGATGGACGCCGCCTCCGGCGCCGTACTCCTCGACAAGCACGGCGGCGAACGGATGCCGATCGCCAGCCTCACCAAGACCATGACCGCGTACGTGGTGCTGAAGAACGCCAAGCCCACGGACGTCGTGCGGATCAGGCGCGAGGACGTCGCGTACGCGGAAGACGGCGGCGGCACCACCGCCGACCTGCGCCCCGGCGACCGGATCACGGTCGGCGAGCTCATGTACGGCCTCATGCTGCCCTCCGGTGCCGACGCCGCCCACGCGCTGGCCCGCACGTACGGCCCCGGCGTCAAGGGCTTCGTGGCCAAGATGAACGCCACCGCCCGCGAACTCGGCATGAACGACACCGAGTACGTCAACGCCGACGGCCTGCCCACGCCGCGCGGCGACGGCTTCTCCACCGCCAGGGACCAGGCCGTGCTCGCGGCCGCCGCGCTGCGGGTGCCGCTGATCAAGCAGGTGGCGGGCACGCGCTGGCACGAGCTCGACGCCGGCGACGGCCACCGGTACTACGAGTGGCGCAACACCAACCGCCTGCTCCGCACGCCTGGGGCGATCGGGCTCAAGACCGGGTTCACCCGGGCGGCGGGCTACTGCCTGGCGTTCGCGGGCGAGTCGGACGGGCGGACGCTGGTCGGCGTGCTGCTCGACGAGTCCGTCTCCAGCCGGCGTTTCGACACCGCGCAGGCGCTGCTGTCCTGGGGCGCGACCGCCCGCGAGGCCGCCTGACGATCGTCCGCGCGGCCGCCTCGACGATGGAGGCGGCCACGGGATCGTACCGGGACTTCCTGACCGTTGATGCAGTCATTGCAGTTGTGACTGCAATGACCGTAGTGTGGAGATATGGCCACGGAAGCAGAGCTGGAGTTCGTCGACGACGTCGCGGTGTTCTTCGCGCGTGAGGGCATGCCGCTGATCCCCGGCCGAGTGATCGGCTGGCTGCTCATCAGCGACCCTCCCGAGCAGAGCGCGGCCCAGCTGTCCGACGCGCTGGGGGCCAGCCGCAGCTCGATCAGCAGCGCCACCCGGCTGCTGACGCCGAGCGGGCTGGTCGAGGGGGTGCGGCGGCGGGGCGACCGGCAGGAGTACTTCCGCATCGCCGCCGACGGCTGGAGCCGGATGCTGGCCACCCGTTACGCGAAGACGGCCGCGTTCCGGCAGATCACCGAGAACGGGCTGCGGGTGCTCGCCGGCGGCTCCCCCGTCCGGCGGGAACGGCTGGAGAACGTGCACGAGCTGTACCGGTTCCTGGAGGGAGAGCTGCCCGCGCTCTGGCAGCGATGGGAGACCCACCGCGCCCGGCTGGGCGGACCGGACGCCGAGCCCGTCGCCGGAGTTCGGGAGGAGGGCTCATGACGGGTGAGCTGCGCAGCACGTACCTGACCAGCCCGGAAGGCCGCGCGAGCGTCCACAGTGCCGGCGAGCCGGGCGAGCCGCCGGTGCTGCTGCTGAGCGGCGCGGGGGTGGACAACGCCCTGCTGAGCTGGCGTCACCTCATCCCCGTCCTGGCCGGCGACCACCACGTGCTCGCGCTCGACTGGCCGAAACAGGGCCAGAGCCGGCCCTGGAGCGGCCGGGTCACCCACGAGCGCATGCTGCGCTGCGTCACCGACGTGCTCGACCGCTTCGGCCTGAGCTCGGCCGCCCTCGTCGGGCTCTCCCAGGGCGGCGCGCTCGCCCTGGCCACCGCCATCCAGCATCCCGGCCGCGTCGATCGGCTGGTGGCGCTGGCCCCGGCCGGCATCCTGTCGTTCCCGCCCGTCGTGCACCAGGCCCTCTGGCTCACCGCCAGGCTGCCCCTGCTCAACACCGTGCTGCCGACGGCCATGCTGGGCAGCAGGGAGCGGATCGCCGGGTTTGCCAGGAAGGCGCTGTTCGCGGGGCCCGTACCGGACTTCGAGGACATCGTTGACGAGATCGAGGAGGAGGTCCGTGAGGGCGGCGCGGGCTCGTCCGACTGGCAGAACGCCTCCATCGGCCCCCTGCGCATGCGCGTCGACCTGCGCCCGCGCCTGCGCGAGATCGCCTGCCCCACGCTGATCATCCAGGGCGACAAGGACGTCGGCGTTCCACCCGCCCGCGCCAGGGACGCCGCCGCGCTCATCCCCGGCGGCCGGTTCGAGCTGCTCAGAGGCGTCGGCCACTGGTCGAACCGGCAGGCGCCCGCCCAGGTCAACGCCCTCATCGCCGGGTTCCTGCGGCCCATGGACGGCGCTGATCCTTTGGGCTAGTTTGCCCGACATGAAGCTTCGCATCGCGTTAGGCGCCCTGTCAGCGGCCCTCGTGCTCACCGCCCCGCTGCCCGCCCAGGCCGGCCCGCCCCGGCTCGGCTGGGAGCTCAAGCAGACGGGAACGACCGAGCGCCTGCGCGGCCTGTCGCCGGTCAGCGGGAACGTCGTGTGGGCCTCGGGCTCGGGCGGCGTCGTGCTCAGGACCGTGAACGGCGGGCGTACCTGGCGGAACGTCTCGCCGCCCGGCACGGAGGCGCTGCAGTTCCGCGACATCGAGGCGTTCGACGCCGACCGCGCCGTGGCGCTGTCGATCGGCGAGGGCACCGACTCGCGCGTCTACCGTACGGAGGACGGGGGACGCACGTGGGCGGAGACGTTCAGGAACGACGAGCCCCGGGCCTTCTACGACTGCCTGGCCTTCTTCGACCGGCGCCACGGGCTGGCGATGAGCGACCCGGTGGACGGCCGGTTCCGGATCCTGGCCACGGACGACGGCGGGCGCAGCTGGCAGGTGCTGCCCGCGGACGGGATGCCCGACGCGCTGCCCGGGGAGGCCGGGTTCGCGGCGAGCGGGCAGTGCCTGGTCGCCTCTGGCTCCCGTGACGTCTGGCTGGCCGCCGGCGGGGCGGAGCGGGCGCGGGTGTTCCACTCGGGTGACCGCGGGCGTACGTGGACGGTGACCGACACGCCGATCCCGGCCGGCGACCCGGCGCGCGGCGTCTTCGGCCTCGCCTTCCGCGACCGTCACCGGGGCATCGCGGTCGGCGGCGACTACCGCCCGGACCAGCAGTCGCCCAGCGCGGGGGCGGCCACCAGGGACGGCGGACGCACCTGGCACCCGTCGTCGGCGCCGCCGCCCGCGTACCGGTCGGGCGTCGCCTGGCTGCCGCACCTGCCGTTCGCGGCCGTCGCGGTGGGGCCGTCGGGGAGCGACGTGACGTATTCAGGTGGGAGGAACTGGGAGACGTTCGACAGCGGCTCGTTCGACACGGTGTCCTGCACCAGGGACCTGACCTGCTGGGCCTCCGGCGAACAGGGCCGCGTGGGACGGCTCGTGCTCAAGTAGCCGCGCGTCGCGCGGGACTTCCCATCGAGGCGGCTCCCGCATCACGTGCGGAGACACCTCCGGTCAGCGGACGCCCCGGGGGCGGAACTGGATGCTGATGCGGGGGCCCGCGGGGCGGGTGGTCTTCGGGACGGCGTGCTCCCAGGTGCGCTGGCAGCTCCCGCCCATCACGATGAGGTCGCCGTGTCCCAGGTCGCGCCGGATCGAAGGGCCGCCGCCGCGCGGACGCAGGAGCAACGAGCGAGGGCTGCCGACCGAGATGATCGCGACCATGGTGTCCTCCGTGCTGCCCCGGCCGATCGTGTCGCCGTGCCAGGCCACGCTGTCACGGCCGTCGCGGTAGAAGCAGAGCCCGGCCGTACGGAACGGCTCGCCCAGCTCCGGCCCGTAGTAGGCGTCGAGCGCGCGCCTGGCCTCGGCGAGGACGGGGTCGGGCAGGGTCTCGCCCTCGTCGTAGAACTTCAGCAGCCGCGGCACCTCCACCACCTTGTCGTACATGCGCCGCCGCTCGGCCCGCCACGGCACCCGCTCCGCCAGCCGCTCGAACAGCGCGTCGGCCCCCGACAGCCAGCCCTGTCCCAGGTCGATCCAGGCGCCGTGGGCGAGGTGGGTGCGGTGGACGGCGCCGTCGAGCGGACCGAGCCCGAGCTCGGCGTCGAGATCGAGCAGAGAAGCTTGGAACGCGGCTGTCATGGTGTCGAGTGTATGCCATTGTTCAAACATCCATTCGATTTACCTATTCTGTCGCATGGCTCGCGGCGATCGGCGGATCGTGTCACGCTGTGAGACGCCGGATACGAGTGGCGTCGCCCCCTCCGACCGCATCCAGAGGCGAAGACGGCCACCCGCCGCTTCGTCACGCGAAGGAGCAGGCCATGCTCACCACCGACTTCACTCCGGGCACCCCCAGCTGGCTCGACGTCGCCGCCCCCGACGTGGAGGCGGCCGACGCCTTCTACACCGCGCTGTTCGGCTGGCGGTCACTCTCGCTCGGGCCCGAGCACCGCGACTACCGCTTCTGCCAGGTCGACGGCAGGACGGTCGCCGGGATCAGCCGGAACACCCCCGGCAGGGGCGCGCCCGCGTGGCTGACCTACTTCCACACGCCCGACGCCGACACCGTGGCCAAGGCCGTCGAGCAGGCGGGCGGCAGGGTGCTGGCGGCGCCGTTCGACATCCAGGGGCAGGGCCGGATGGCCGTCTTCGCCGATCCGGCCGGGGCGTCGTTCGCCGTCTGGCAGCCGGGCGCGACCCGGGGGCTCGGGCTGGTCACGAAGCCCGGCTCGCTCGGGTGGGTCGAACTGCACGTCCCCGACCCCGGCGGGATCAGGGGCTTCTACGAGTCGGTCTTCGGCTGGCGGATCGAGGACCTGCCGATGGGCGAGGCCACCTACCCCGTGATCTCGCCCGCCCAGAGGGACGAGTCGTCGGCGATGGCCGGCATCGCCACCCTGGAGGCGGGCGAGGAGCCGCACTGGCTGCCGTACTTCGAGGTGCCCGACTGCGACGCCACGGTGGAGCTGGCGCAGGGGCTGGGCGCCACCGTACGGACCGCGCCGGCGACGACGGAGGGGGCGGGGCGGATCGCGTTCCTCGCCGACCCGTTCGGGGCGCGGTTCGCGGTCATCACCAGCTCGGCCTGAACGGACGGAGGTTCGTGAGGCCGGCCCGAGCGAACGGGAGGAACCGGCCTGAGCGAACGGGAGGATTGAGAGGTTTGCCCGTGTGGGCGGTGGATTGAGGGAGCGACCTGAGTGGGCGGGGGTATGGGGCCGGCCTGCGCGCACGCAGCCCGCGCAGGCCGGCCCTCCCCGGCGTGAGCGGTTTCCCCAGCTCAGGGAGTTCGACTGCGGGTACTCATTCCCTTGACCCCCCTCTCCTAACATCGGCACGCGCCCTCGTGTAACGTCTTGCCAGTGTTATTCCGTTACATGGTCGGAGCCGTCTCCGCGCGTACCGGTGATGAGATGTCCGGGCCCGCCCTGCTCGTGATGGGGCTGGCCGTCACCGGGTCGCCCGTGCCCGCGTCGTTGCTGCTGGCCGGGCTGACGGTGTCGGGCGCCGCCGGAGGGCCGCTGCTCGGGGTGCTGCTCGACCGGTCGGCGCGGCCGGGGCGGCTGCTGGCGTCGTGCCTGCTCGGGTACGCGGCCGGGCTGCTGCTGATCCTCGCCCTGCTGGGACGGGTGCCGGACGCGGTCGTGGTCGGGCCGGCGGTCGTGACCGGGCTGCTGGGACCCGCGCTCACGGGCGGGTGGACGGCGCAGTTGCCCCTGGTGGCCGGTCAGGGGCGGCTGGGCCGGGCCACGGCACTGGACTCGATGAGCTACAACGTCGCAGGGCTGGCCGGGCCGGCGCTGGTCGGGGCCGTGGCCGCCGCCGGCGGGGGTGGGGCGGCGGTGCTGGTGTCCGCCGCGCTGCTGATCGCGGCCCTGCCGGCCGCGTACGGACTGCCCACGCGCAGCGGCCCCGTGCTGCCCGAAGGCACAGACCACGGAGCTCGCGTGGGCACCGGAAGCGAGGTGCGCTCGGGCACAGGCCGCAGCGAGTCCCCAGCGCGGGCCGTCCGCGCGAAGGCGGGGGTGGTGCGGGCCGAGGTGCGGGCCGGGGTGGCGGCCATCGTGCGGAACGCGGCGTTGCGGCGGGCCACCATCGGGTCGATGGTGTCGTGCTGCGGGCTGGCCATGCTGGTCGTGTCCGTGCCCGTGCTGGGTGAGCGGCTGACCGGGGAGAGCGGCCACGGCGCGCTGCTGCTGGCCGTCACCGCCGCCGCCGGTCTCGGCGCCAACGCGGTGCTCGCCGCCCTGACCCGGCCGAGAAAACCCGCCCGCGCCGAGGCGTCGCAGCCGTGGGACGTGGCCGAGCAGGCCGGGGACGTGGCCCGACCTTCGGAGAACGGTCCCGGGGCGCGGTTCTGGGATGTGGTGCAGGCGGCGGGGACGGCGGTGCTGGGGGCAGGGATGGTGGTGCTCGCCGTCTCCGGGACGTTCTGGGTGGCGGTCGTGGGAGCCGTGGTGGCGGGGCTGGGTGAGGGTCCGCAACTGACGGCGCTCTTCGCCGTACGACACCGCGAGGCGCCCGCACGGCTGCGCAGCCAGGTGTTCACCACGGCGGCCAGCGTCAAGATCACCTCGTTCGCCCTCGGTTCCGCACTGGCCGGGCCGCTGGCGGCGTACGACGTCGGTTTCGCCCTCCTGGCCGGCGCGGCACTGCAGGCGACAGCCGCCGCGGTGCTGCTGCCACGCGGCCGCTCGTCCCCCGGCGACGTGAGGCTCGGCTGATCAGGCGGTGCGGGCTCGGTGGGCGGCGACGCGTTCGCGGGTGGCGCAGCGGGTGCTGCAGTAGCGGCGGGGACTGCCGCCGCCCAGGTCGAGGAACGGACGGCCGCAGCTCGCCGAGGCGCACAGCCCGCCGGGCACCCGCTGGTGGTCGGCCAGCAGCACCGCCAGCGCCATCGCCGACGACGCCAGGAACCACTCACCCCATGGCGCGTCGTCGTCGCTGCTGTCGACGTGGACGTGCCAGGTCGTCGTGCCGCCGTGGTCGGTCAGCCTGGGCGGCTTGGCCGACTCCGCGAGGAGCCGGTTGAGCAGGGCCGACGCCTCGCCGGGGATGGCCGCGCCGAACACCTCGCGCAGCCGGGCCGCCGCCGAACGCATCGCGCGCACGTCGTCCTCCCCCAGGCCGAGGTCCCCCGTGCCGGGAGCGCCGAGCTCGCCGTACGCCCGCAGGACCCGCGACACCGACTCGATCGACGGCTGCTCGTGCAGCAGCGCCACGCACAGGTCGACGGCCCGCGCGGCCATCGCCTTGGTCGAGTGAACCTCCACCAGCAAAGCGTATGTCCCCGCCACGGACTGCCCAGCCGCCGCAGGCCGGTCAGCCCCGTCGGATCGGTCAGCCGCCGCAGGCGGCGAAGACGAACGAGTCGGGGAGGATCGTGTAGCGGTCCCTGATCTTGACCGAGCCGTTCCCCGTGTCGATCCGCACGATCGTCATCCTCGTCTTCCCGCCCGGCTCGCTGATCAGGTGGGCGGTCAGCTCATGGTCGCCGGTCCAGTCGAGCATGTGGACGTGCCCGGCCGGCAACTTGACCCGCCGGCGCTCCCCCACCTGGTCACCCGCCATGTCGTACATCACCGTCTGCGCCTTCGCCCCGCCCACCAGGATCGCCGCGGTGCGCCCGTCGGCGGCGAGCGCCGGTGGCAGGTTGGCCGCGATGACCTGTGGCGGCGTGACCCGGCTCAACTCCTCGCCGGTCTCGGAGTAGGCGGCCAGCTCGGTGACGGACTCGTCGGCCTGGATGGTGGCGATCAGCTCGCCACCGTCGCCGCTGAACCCGGCCACCGTCGCCTCGGGCGGAAGGACGCCGAGCTGCTCGCCCGTCGCCGTGTCGAAGATCCGCGTGCCGGCCGGCCTGTCGCCGCGCGGGGAGGCGGCCAGCCGGGCGCCGTCGTCGGACAGCGCCAGCGTGACCTCGTACTGGGCCCGCTTCGGCAGCGCGTCCTTGGCGAGCAGCGTGACCCCGCCGCCGAGCGTCCGCACGGCCAGGCGGCCCTTCTTGGTGAAGTACGCCACCCGCCGCCCGTTCCCGCTGACCGCGATGGGGGCCGGCACGTAACGGTTGGCGGAGCCGTCGGCCTCCAGCGCGAGCGTCTGCGCGTCGGGCAGGGTGCTCTTCGCGCCGCTGTGCATGACGAGCCGCCACGAGCCGCACGGTCTGGCGCCGCCGCCCTTGATCGGGCAGCTCTTGATGGAGGCGTAGCGGATGCTGTCATGGGCGTGCCCGGAGACGTGGGCCTGGGCGGGCGCCGGCCAGACCAGGGCAATTGCCGTGGTCAGGGCGAGCACCGGAGTCAGGGCTGAGAGGATCTTGGTGCGCATGCGGTTCACTCCCCCGCGAGGACGTAGGCGTGGTACCCGGACCTGATCGAGTACTTGTCGGCCTGCTCGGCCGCCCCGTTCGCCGGATCCACCGTGAGCACCCTGACCTCCGTCGCTCCTGAGCTGTCGTCCGTCGTGATCGTGGTGGTGAGCCGGCCGCCGCTCCATCGCGCCAGGTACGGCGTCACGTCGGCCGGGAGCGGCAGGTCCGCGCCGGGCGACAGCTCGCCGTTGGCGAGGTCGTACGTGCGCACCCGTGATGGTTTGTCCTGGCTGGTGGTGAAGAACCCTACAGTGGTGCCGCCGGCGTCGAGCGCGTAGGTGCCGCCGTTGACCACGATCGCGGGCGGGGTGCGCTTGAGGAAACCGCCGCCGGGGCGCAGGGCGTACATGGCGACGGTGTTGTCGCTCATCGTCCGGGTGGCCAGCACCTGGTCGCCGTCGGCGCTGAAGCCGTACGTCGAGTAGGCGGCGGGCAGCGTCGTGATGCCGCCGGTGGCGACTGTGACGATCTTGGAGCGCAGGCGCTCGGGATCGTCCTGGTAGTCGATCAGCACGCGGTGGCCCGAGGGTGACAGGGTGAGGGTCAGGTCGTCGCTGCCGACGCCCTGGGGCCTGGCGGAGGCGGGCAGCTCGGTGGCCGGGCCGCCATCGGCCCGCCGGACGACCAGGCGGTGGTCACGGGCCCGTTCGTAGGCCAGCACGCGGCCGTCCGCGCTGACGGCGAACGTGGCGGCCTGGCCGGTCCTGCGGCCCTTGCCGTCGACCCCCCGGGCGGCGGCGTCGCGGACGGCGACCTGGCGGCCGTCGCGCAGCAGCAGCCGCCACGTGCCGCAGGGCCAGGACGTCTCCCGTTTCTTGTCGTAGCAGGTCTTGATCCAGGCCGCGCGGACAGCCGTACGGGAGGAATCCGCCCGGGCCGGGACGGAGCCGAGCCCCAGCGCGCCGATGACCGCCGGCGCGAGGAGCGCCGCGGCCGCCGAGGAGAGCCTCATGGGTGTGGTCCTTTCGCTCACCCCGTTAGACACGGACGCGACGTGTTCGGTTGATCACGGATCGGCCACACGTCGCGCCGGGCTAGAGGGGACGGCGACCGGCGAAGCCCAGCTCGGTGCGGTGGTACCAGCCGAGCTCGCGCTCCCCCTCGATCCAGCACAGCCGCACGGAGACCCCGTCGAGCACCGAGGGGAAGTCGACCAGCACGGGCGCGATGCCCTTGACCTCGATGCCGCGCTCGTTCCACCCGCTCAGGATCTCCTCGATGCGGGCCTGCAGTCCTTTGAGCTCGGGCAGGCCGCCCAGCTCGGATCCGCCGCCGGTGCGGCGCGCGAAGTCGATCTCGGCCAGGTCGGCGCGGGCGGCGATCACCACGGCGGCCTCCTCCATCACGGCGGGGAGCAGCGCGCGGGCCTCGTCCAGGGTGAAGATCCGGTCCATGGGCGGCAACGTTAGCGGTCGGGGTCGTAGGCGTGGATGAGCAGCCGTTCGGCGTGGTCGAGGTAGTCGTCGAGATAGGCGGCGGCCTGCTCGGTCTCGCCCGACTCGATCAGGCCGAGCAGTGCGCGGTTGCGGTCGACGAACGGCTCGTGGAAGGCACGCGGGTTTTCCATCACGTGGAAGACGAGCCGCAGCTCGGCGAGGAGCTGGCGCATGGCCTCGTCGATCCGCGGGCTCGCGTTGAACGAGACCAGGGCCTGGTGGAAGCGGATGTTGGCGGTGCCGACGCCCTGCCAGTCGTCGCGCGCCGCGGCCTGCTCGGCGTCGAGCACGGCCTGCTTGAGCAGCGCCAGGGCCGGCTCGGCCGGAGCCCGCCGCACGGCCGCGCCCTCCAGCACGCGGCGCACCTGGTAGAGGTCGGCGACGTCCTCGGCGGACGGCAGCCGGACGAACACGCCCCTGTTGAGCCGGTGGTCGAGCAGCCCTTCGTGGCCGAGCAGCCGGAACGCCTCGCGCAGCGTGTTGCGCGACACCTCCAGCGCCTCCGAGATGGACTCCTCGGACAGCCGCTGACCCGGCTGGAAGTAGCCCTCGCTGATGCGGCCGCGCAGGACGTCGGCCACCCGCTCGGCCGTGCTGCTGCGCCCCAGCCGCGGCCGGTCCTGGGAGAGATCGGCAACCACGTTATCCACATTTAACAGGGAATCATGGAGCAAACCTCTTGTCGAATTGTTCAACGATCCTTACGTTGATAACTATCCCCCACGATTTCAAGGAGCGATCGATGTCAGGCTCCACGCAACAGACCCGGCGGGTGATTCTCGCCAGCCTGATCGGCACGTCGCTGGAGTGGTACGACTTCTTCCTCTACACCACTGCGGCCACCCTGGTCTTCCCCAAGCTCTTCTTCCCCTCCCTCGACCCGTTCAACGCGGTCCTGGTCTCCCTGACCACCAACGCCGTCGCCTTCGTGGCCAGGCCGCTCGGCGGCATCGTGTTCGGCCACTTCGGCGACCGGGTCGGCCGCAAGACGGTGCTGGTGGTGACGCTCCTGGTGATGGGCGTCTCGACGTTCCTCATCGGCGTGCTGCCCGGGTACGCCAGCGTGGGCGTGCTGGCCCCGGTCCTGCTGGCGCTGCTCCGCTTCGTGCAGGGCCTGGGCCTCGGCGGCGAGTGGGGCGGCGCGGTCATCATGTCGCTGGAGCACGGCGACGGCCGGCGGCGCGGCTTCAACGCGAGCTGGCCGCAGGTCGGCGTGCCCGCCGGCTACGTGCTGGCCACGGGCCTGCTGGCGCTGATGTCGTTCGTCATGTCCGACGCGGCGTTCCTGTCGTGGGGCTGGCGGGTGCCGTTCCTGCTGTCGGGCGCGCTGGTGTTCGTCGGCCTGTGGGTGCGGCTGAAGGTCACCGAGTCGCCGCTCTTCGAGGCGGTCGAGCAGCAGGGCGCCAAGGCGCGGATGCCGCTGGTGGAGGTGCTGCGCACGCACCCGCGCGCGCTGCTGTCGGCCTTCACCGCGCGGATCGGGGTGGACGTGGCCTTCTACACGTTCACGGCGTACATCATCGTCTACATCACCACCGTGCTGGAGCTGCCGCGCTCGTACGCGCTGAACTCGGTGCTCATCGGCTCGGCGCTGCAACTGGCGCTGATCCCGCTGGCCGGCGCGCTGTCCGACCGGTACGGCCGCCGTCCCGTCTACTTCGCGGGCGTGCTCGGCGCGGCGGTGTGGGTGTTCGTCTTCTTCCCGCTGCTCGACACCAAGTCCTTCCCGCTGATCGCGCTGGCCGCGGTGGTGGCGCTGGTCACCCACGCCGCGATGTACGGCCCGCAGGCCGCCTTCATCGCCGAGCTGTTCAGCACCCGCCTGCGCTACAGCGGCGCGTCCATGGGCTACCAGGTGGCCGGCATCGTGGGCGGCGCCCTCGCGCCGGTGATCGCGCTGCAGTTGTTCGCGTCCTACCAGTCCACGATCGCGGTCTCGATCTACGTGGTGATCGCCCTGGCCGTCACGACCGTGGGCCTGGCCATCGCTCCTGAGACCCGCGACCTCGACCTGGCGGAGAGCGCCCCCGAAGCCGCGCCCAAGGCCCCGCAGGTGGGCCCCTTCGCCTGAACCGTCGTTCTTCCGACCATCGCAGGAATGCCGCGAAAGCCGCGGGCGGCGGCTGCCGACGCCGCCCGCGCGGAAGGGTCTCGATGAGAATCGCACTGGCCGTACTGGCGGCTCTGGTCGCGATCCCCCTGCTCATCGGGGGCATCGGCGGGCTGGAGAGCACGGGTGGCGGCGAGGTGGCCGTCGTCCGCGACGGCGGGATCTTCGACGACAACAAGGTGCGCCAGGTGATCGACGCCGGCTCCGGGCTCACCTGGACGGGAATGTGGTCCTCCGTCCACCTCTATCCGGCGCAGCAGCGCTTCTACACCATCACCGCCGACGCCAAGCGGGCGACCACGCTCGGCGTGGACGTGGTGACGGTGCCGAGCAGCGACGGCGTGAACCTGGGCATCGAGGGCACCCTCTACTTCACGCTCAACCTGGATCACGAGACGCTCAAGAAGTTCGACGACAAGTACGGCACCCGCACCTTCCGGGCCCAGGACGACCGCTCGCTCTACGCCTGGGACGGCGACGAGGGCTGGAGCGCCTTCTTCGGCCAGGCCGTCCGGCCGGTGATCGACAACGCGCTGCGCGGGCAGATCGGGTCGATGCGCTGCGCGGAGCTGGTGCCGTCGTGCTCGCTGCTGGAGAGCAACGCGCTCAAGCCGCGCGACAGCAACGCCAACATCGCCGAGGTGCAGAACGCGGTCAACGCCTCGCTGGCCCGCGACCTGCCCGTCACGCTGGGCGGGGAGTTCCTCACCGGGCTGCGGTTCACCCTGGTCAAGGTGACGCTGCCGGACGAGGTGCAGCAGGCGGTGGACCGCTCGCTGTCGGCCTCGGCGGCCGTCTCCGAGGCCCAGGCGCGGGTGGCCCAGGCCAAGGCCGAGGCGGAGGCCAACCGCGCCAGGCAGGACGGCTACGACAAGTGTCCCGCCTGCGCGGAGATCGAGAAGCTCAAGTCACTGCCGCAGGGCATCACGGTGTACGCGCCGGGCAACCCGCAGGCGGTGGTCGTACCGTCCCGTTAGACTTCGGCGCCCTCCGGTCTGGCGGCCCGCCAGCGGCCCTTGAACGCGACCATCGAGACGAGGAAGACGATCTGGCCGGCCAGCGCCACGCTCAGCCAGAGCTGCCAGCCGCCGGCCTCCACCACCCTCGGGGAGACGACCAGCATGACCACGATCATCACCCGGACGACCATGCCCCACAGTCCCAGGGCCGAGCCCTGCAGCCGGGACTCGACGTCCTCGGCGTTCTCGGAGAAGTTGGCCATCCACGGGACGTACGCGACGCCCATGAACAGGAAGAGCAGCGCGTAGACGGCGGTGACGTGCCCGGTGGAGACGCCGGGCCCGATCAGGGAGATGAAGTACGCCAGCGTGGCGGCGGTGAGCACGGTGCCGACGGCGGCGAACGGCTTGCGCAGCCGCAGCCGGTCCGACGCCCGGCCGACGATCACCACCGCCAGGGCGTTGAGCACGATGCCGAGGGCGACGACCCGGTTGGCCGTGGCCGCGTCCATGCCGAAGGCGGTGGCCAGGATGGTCTGGCCGAAGATGGTGAACGTCCAGTAGAGCACCTGCCAGCCGGTGTTGCCGAGCACGTGGGCCCAGAGGTGGGGGTGCTTGAACAGCTCGCGCACCCGGCCGTGGCCGGCCTCCCCCTCGACCGCGAGCTCCTGCTCGGCCTCCAGCACCTGCGCCCGCAGCGCCCCGGACGGCTCGGCGATCTTCCAGATGATCACGGCGCACATGCTGAGCGACACGACGCCCATGATGATCGCCTGCGACTGCCACGCGTTGCCGAACAGCGGCAGCGTGAACCCCGCGATGAACGAGGCCAGGAACGCCGCCCCGACCGGCCCCCACGTCCAGAACGCGAACGCCTGCGCCCGCCCCATGCGCGGCGAGAAGTCGCGCACCAGCGAGGCGGTGATCGTGATGCCCGCGCCCTCGATGAACAGCATCAGGCAGCGCACCCAGAACAGCTCGGCCACGGTGTCGACGGTGGCCAGCAGGAAGTTGCAGGCGGCGGTGACGGTGAGGGTGGGCACGAGGATCGCCACCCGGCCCCACCGGTCGGACAGGATGCCGCCGAAGCCCGCCGACAGCCCGCCCACCAGCACCGACAGCGCGGCGAGCTGTCCGTAGACGGTCAGGGACATGCCGAGGTCGGTCATGAGGAGGGGCAGGATCGTGGCCAGCGTGGTCTCGAAGTTCGCCACCAGGCTGGCCAGTACGGCGACGGCCAGCAGCAGAATGCGGCGGCGGCCGACCGGGTAGACACTCAGTTCGCGGACATAGAACGGCTTCATTCCCATCCTCCAGGGACGGTCCTGCGTGCTGTCGCTCTAGAACGCGTTTCTAGTGCGCCCAGGTTTTCCGTTTTGTACCGGTAAGTCAATGTGCTGCGAGATCACGATGTAATCTCGATCACACGCTCCGGGTTGTGACGCAATCGCCATCGATTCCTGGAACAGCCACCGTCGAATAGGCATAAACTGCGCGCCTGTGAGCCTGCCTGTACGAGAACGTTCCCCCCGGCCGGGTGGCGGCCGACACCGCCGTCCCGTGCCCACGTCCTTGCCGCCCGACGCCCCGATGCTCGTGCTCGCCACGCCCGGCGGCGTCACCGGCGTGGCCGAGGAGATAGCGGCAGTGGTCCGCGTCGACAATCCGCAGATCGAGGTGCGCCTCACGAGCGTGACCGACCTCGCGGACTCCCTGCCCTCCGGCCGCGATGCCGTCGTCGTGCCCCTGCTCACCTGGGACGACCCCGTCGTGATGGCCGAGATCGGCAAGGCCGTGGCCGCCGCCGGCTCGGGGGCGGTGGTGACCGAGGCGCTGGGGCCCCACCCGCTGCTGGCCGAGGTCCTGCACATCCGCCTGGCCGAGCGCGGCCTGGCCCGGGCCGACCGCGTCCGCCTGCTGAACGTCTCCAGCCCCGTCGACGGCGTCATCCTCGGCACCGTGGGCGGGATCAGGGCCGTGCAGGCCGTGCAGGCCACCGCGGTGCTCCTGGCCTCCAGGCTCACGCTGCCGGTCGTGGCCGCCTCGCTCGACAGCGACCCCGGCGTGCCGGCGGCGGCCCAGCGGCTGCGCTCCGCGGGCGCCGAACGGCTGGCCATCGCGCCCTGCATGATCGGCCACGAGGCTCCCGTGAGCGTCGTCGAACAGGCCGCGGCGGCGATCGAGGCCGGCCACTCGGACCCGCTCGGCTCCCACAGCGCGGTCGCCGAACTTGTCGCCCGAGCTTACGGAAGTCAACTCGCGACTTGACAAGGGCTTGTAGAGATCACGGGACTCGCGTTACCTTCTGCGCATGCGCCGCGTGGTCTGCAAGGGCGATCGACTCGGCCTCCGTGACATCACGGAGGCCGACGTGCCCGCCCTGCACGCCATCTACGGCGACCGCGTCGCCACCCAGCACATGCCGTTCGCGCCACGTAGCCTGCGCGAGGTCGAACGACTGGTGGACGAGGCCATCGAGGCGTCGGCGGCCGAGCCGCGCCGCCTCTACGTGCTGGCCGTCGTCGACAGCGCGCGCTGCGACATCATCGGGGTCGCGCGGCTGCTGATCGAGGCCGAGCATCCGCACAGCGCCGAGATCGGGTTCGGGCTCCATCGCGACCAGTGGGGGCGCGGGATCGGGACCGACCTCGTACGGTTGCTGCTGTCGTTCGGGTTCAAGCGGCTCGGGCTGCACCGCATCTGGGGCGCCCGCTCCCCCGCCAACCTGCCGGCGCAGCTCGCGATGCTGACGGCGGGGATGGTCGAGGAGGGGCGGATCCGGCACCATGTGCACACGCCGGCCGGGTGGCGGGACTCGATCGTGCACTCGGCGCTAGAGGACGAGTGGATCGAACGCTGACCTGCGCTTCTTGCCTGCCCTAGTCGGTCTGCCAGCCCTTGAGCACCAGGGCCGCGACCTCCTCGGGCGTGCCATGAGTCCCGTCCACGGCGTAGTCCTCCACCCCGGCCCCGTCGAGGATCGACTGCGATTCCCCTGACCTTTCGAGGTGGCGGTCAAGTGCCTTGGGGTCGAGCGCGTGGCGGGCCCGCAGCCGGCGGCGTACCAATGGGAGATCCACGTGCACGCGGCAGACCGCGAGCGGGACGCCGAGCGCCCGGAGGGCCGGGGCGGTCGGTGGTGCGTCTTGCGTGTGGCGAGCGCCGAGATTGTCGGTGGGGCATCCTACGATGAGGCACCTCACGGAGGGATAGTCACATGCTCGACTCGCTGATCGTGCCCTTGTTCGTCACCACGGACCTGCCGCCCGAGGCGGAGCTGGCCGAGTTCGGTGAGTTGCTCGCCGAGACGGCGCGCGTGCTCGGCGACGACGGCTACGAGGCGTTCCTGGTGGGCCGGGTGTTCTGGCTGGACCGGCCGGTGCTGCCCGAGCAGAGCCCCGCCGCCGAGGGCGAGCTGCGCTTCGCCGGCATGCTCGGCCACCTCGCCGCCTCCGGCGCCGGTCACACCACGCGTGAGGTGGTCGGTGACGTGCGGCGGGCGATCGGGCAGGCGGTGACCGAGCGGTACGGTGACGTCGGGGTGGCTCCGGCCGTGTTCGCGATCCGGGATCAGGACGTGCGCGAACGTACCCCCGAGCTCGCCATCCACGTCGACACGCGCGACGCGGCGGCCGAGTTGGTGAGCGCCGCCAGGTCCTACCTGTAGTCCCCAGGCGCTGGTCAGGGTGGAGGCTGCGGTTCCTCGGGTTCGAGGGTATGGGTCACGGCCCTAACCGGACGGCGCACGGCTCTCGTCGGGTGAGTGCAGCTCCCGGCAGGCAGGTGACGGCTCCGGCCGACGGGGGCGCGCGGCTCTGGCTGGTGAGGGCGCGGCCCTGGCGGGTTGGGGGCGTCTCGTGCGATCGTGAACGGTGATCCTTCCGGCGGGCGAGCACCGCGACGCCCTCCGTGGCGGTGACGGCCCGGCGACTTGGAGGTCCCGTTATGGCGGTGCTCGGCGCGATCTGCTTCGGGCTGGTGATCGGCTGGATCACGTTCGGCCTGCTGCGGCGCGGACCGTCCGGCGGCCGGCCTGCCGGTGGTGGGCTGGCTGGTGGCGGGCTGGCCGAGTTGGCTGCGGTGCTGGCCGCCGTGGGTGGTGGGCTGGTGGTGGCGCTGCTCGATCTGGCCGACGTGTTCGGGGGTTACGCGGTGGGGCTGGTGGTCGGGTTCTTCGGTTATCTGGTGCTGGTGACGCTCATGCCATCCTCCAAGTGGGCCGGGGAGCCGTCCGGAAGGCCGACCAGCACGTACGACGCCCACAGCTCCGGCTCTGCGGAGCCGTAGAGCTCACGCAGGCCGAGTACGGCGGCGCGCAGGGCATACGCCGGTCCTTCGCCCGCGCGGAGCCTGGTGTGCAGGTCGCGCATGAGAGCCCGGGTGATCTCGGCGGACACCCGCCACGACGAGAGCACCACGGCCCCCGCGCCGGCGTGCAGCAACCCGTACCCCAGCCCGACCAGACCGTCGTGCGTGCCGCCACCGTGTCCCCTCTCGGAGGCGGCCTCGTGCACGGCCTCGCGGTTCCTCCCCCGAGCCGTCATCTGGGCCGATGCGCGGGCCGTTTCATGGGCTGTTTCGCCGGTCGGCTCGTGCGTGGGTTCGTGGGCCGTGACGAGCACGAGGTCGGCGTCCAGGCGCATGCTCATGAGGTCGCGGGCGGTGCGGAGGCCGTCGGCGAGACGGATGCCGGCGGCGAACGGGTCTCCGGGATCCTCGACGGCGCGGCAGGCCAGGTGCACCACGCGCCACGAGCCGTTCTGGGGGCTTCGGGTCAGGGCGTGCGTGGTGGCCTGGCGAGGGGTGGTGCCGAGCAGGGCGGCGGCATCCCGGGCCTCGGCCTCCACCACCGGACGCTCAGCGGCATCGGGGGTGAAGGAGAGGACCAAGGAGTCCCGTCCACGCGCCGGAGCCCTTCTCGTCAGCCCCGACAGGACTGCGGCGGAGGGGGCGTACGCGACGGGGAAGCGTTCGATCAGCGGGCGACCGTCCGGGGCCAGGGCGTGCAGCGGGATGCGGTGCAGAGCCGCGTGTGGGATCAGGTGGAGCAGGTCCACGTCGTCGCCCAGGGCTTGGACCGCCTCTGACAGAAGCAGGTCGGCCAGGCGGCGCCAGAGGTCCGCGCGGTGCCGGCGGGCCTCGATGTCGAGCAGGCCTGGCCGGCGACCGTCGGCGGTGCGCAGGAACGCGGCCAGAAGGGGACGATCGACCGCAGTGGGGAAGGCACGCGGCTCGGCCCAGCCGGTGCGGTGCGCCAGCACGGTCACAGTCTCTTCGCCGACATGAAACCCGAGCAACGCCGTCACCACACCCGGCTCCGCTGCCGGGTATGGGTGCGGGCCGGGGTCCGGGTCCAGACTCGTGTGCGGGTCCGGGCTCGGAGCGGAGTGCAGTTGCGAGCCCGCATGCGGGTGCGGGGTCGGGTGGGGCATCGACTGTGCCGGGGCCGGTGCCGTCGGTGCCGGCCCGCCGCGACGGCCGGGGGCGTTCACGAGGGCGTCGAGGTCGGCTCGGCTGAGTGGGGTGCCTCGGCGCAGGGCGACGTGGTCGGGGGCCAGGGGCTCCATGCGACGCCAGAGATCGTCCAGGACGGCTCGGGCTGTGTGGGCACGGCGGATGAGGTGGGCGGCGCGTTCCGGGTCACGGGTGTTGCGGGCCGCCGACATGAGCGTGCGGACGGCCTCCAGCCCTCGCCGCTCCGCCTCCAGCAACTCGGCAGGCACGCCGTAGGGGGCCGGCCAAACCTGAGGGCTGGAATGTGCGGCGGGCACGTCGGGAGAAGGTGGGCGGTGGGCGGGGGCCAGGTGAGTGGTGAGGGTGTGGTGCTTGGCGTGTTCGGCGTGGGTCCAGGCCGTCATGCCCTGGTTCAGGTGGGTGGCGAGGCGGATCACGCGGTCTTGGGCGGCCTTGTGGCCCAGGGCATGGGCTCGTTCGACGTCAGCGAGGGCGGCGGGGAGGTCGCCTAGCTCTTCGGCGGCGATCGAGCGGTGGTGGCAGGCGGTGGCGAGCTCCGGATCATGCCCCAGCTCAGTCAGCAGCTCGATCGCCGCGGACAACCGGCGGCGTGCGGCGGCGTGGGCATGAGTGCGGGCTTGGGAATCGGCGTCGGCGTCGGCAGGGGAATCGGCGGGCACGCGGATGTCTGTGGCCGCCCCTGCGCCAGGGGCCTCGGTGGCGGTGTGAGCGTCGGCACCGGGAGCGCGGGCGGTGCGGGCCGTGGCTGGGCCGCGCACGGCGGCGAGGTCGAGGGCGCCGAGACGGCCGAGCGCGACGGCCTCTCCGGCGCGGAACCCGAGCTCCTGCGACAGGGCGAGCGCTTCCTCCAGCCATGCCCGCTCAAGCTGCGCCGTACCTGATGGCGCCTCCCTTGGCCGCGCCCCCGCCTCCCGATCTGCCACCGCTTTCGTCGCGTGAGCCGCCGCCGCGTCCGTCTCCTTGGCTGCCTCCTCACGCCGCGCAGCTCGTTCCAGGCGGGCGAGGGTGAGCAGGGCCAGGACCGTGCCGCGCGGGCGGCCGTGTTCTCGTTCGAGGGTCAGGGCCCGGTCGGCGAAGGGGCGTCCGTTTGTGGGCTCCCCGCGCAGCTCGTGGACCAGGGCCAGGCCGGCGTAGGCGGAGGCGAGGCCGGGTGGGCCGCCCAGCTCCTCGCCGAGCGTGATGGCCTCGTGGTAGCGGGTCGCGGCCTCGTTCAGCTCGCCCAGCTTGAGGTGGAGGTCCGCGCGGCCGGTCAGCAGCGGGGCCCGGAGTGCGCGCCAGATGGGGGCCTCGACCAGGGCCAGCCCCTCCTCGTACGTCCGCGCGGCCTCGGACCAGCGGGCCAGGTCCGAGAGGGCGGCGGCGAGGAGGCCGAGGGACTGGACGAGGTGGGCCGGGAACGCGGTGCCCTCGTCCCTGGCCAGCTCGACCGCCCTGGACAGGTGGGTGACCGCCTCCTTCGTCCGGCCCAGCTCGGTGGCCACCGCGCCCAGGTTCAGGAGGTGTTCGACTATCCGTTCGTCACGCAGCTCGTACCCCTGGAGGGCGTGATCATAGGCGGCGGGCAGGTCGCCCAGCTCGCGGCAGTAGTACGAGAGCCTGGCCAGGAGATAGGAGCGGTCGGCGAGGTCACGGTCGTCGTCCCAACCACCAGAGCCGGGTGAAGCGGTGGGTGAGGGGTGGGTGAGGAAGTGGTGGGCGAGGGTGCGGGCCGTTGGGAGGTCGCCGGACGATTCGGCCTCGGCCAGGCGGAGCCACGACTGCAGGCGTTCGGACGCCTCTCCGCGCCGGCCCCCCGTACCGAGGGAGGCGAGGGCTCTGGTCAGGGTGGCGCGGCCGCGGGTGAGGTCGCCGAGGGCGAGCTGGATGCCGGCCAGGCGGGACAGGACGGTGGCGTCCATCTCCCCCGCCATGGCCGCGATGATCTCGAACGGTGCTCCCGCCGCAGAGACGTCGTCGTCGGCCGCCTCAAGACCCGTGAGACCCTCCTCCAGAGCGGCCCTGGCGCGGCGGAACTCGCCCTGTGCCTCCAGGGCGAACCCCAGCTTGATCGAGGCCAGCGCGGCCGAACGGTGCCGGCCCCCGTCGCGGAAACCCGCCAGCGCCGCCTCCAGGGCCCGCGTCCGGGCTCCGAGGTCTCCGGTACGGGCTGCGAGCGCGGCCAGCCGGTCATGGACGACGGCTTCCTTGAGCGCGTCCCCGCCGGCCAGCCCGAGCGCCGACTGCAGGCGTTCACCGGCCTCCCGGAGCTCGCCCAGCTCCACGTCCACCGCGGCCCGGCCGAGGGTGGCGATCAGCAGCGTCTCCAGATCGCCCTCGGCGGCGGCCAGCTCCAGGGCCCGTTCGAGGTCTTCTGACGCTTCCTCGGCGCGGTCGAGGGCCGTCAGGCAGGAGGCGCGCATGCTCAGCGACGCCGCCTCCTTCGCCCGCGCCCGCAGCCCGGCGAACGCCTCCGCCGCCACCCCGAACGCCGCCAGCGCCCGTTCCGCATCACCCTCCGCGTAGGCCAGGCAGCCCAGGTTGTAGCGGACGGCCCCGGCTCCGTCGCGGTGCCCGATGGCCTCGTACTCGCGCTCGGCCAGGTCGAAGGCGACTCTGGCGCCGTCGACGTCCCCGCGGCCGCGGCGGCGCTGCGCGATCCGGTACCACTCGTCGGCGGGCTCGCGCCGCTGCCCCTTGCGCCGGACGATCTCCACCAGCCTGGTCTCGCAGGCGGCGGCGTAGCCGGGATGTCCCCGCCCGGACAGCAGCACCGCATGGGCGTCGAGGGCCGCGCACGCCTCCTCCCACGCCCCGGCGGCCTCCAGCTCGATGGCGCAGGCGGCCATGCGTTCGGCGGAGGCCTTGAGCTCGTCCTGGTCGACGGCGGCCCTGGCGGCGTGGACGAGCGCCTTGGCGGCGGCGACGCTCTCCCCGAGCGCGAGGTGGAGCGCGGGCGCCCTGGCCGCGCAGCTGACGGCCTCCTCCGGGTCGCCCGCGGCCAGGTGTGCCACCGCCGCCACGTCCTGGTGCCGCGCCTCGTCCTCCGGCAGCCCGGCCTCCTCGCACACGGCCACGGCGCGCAGGTGGTGCTCCACGGCACGGACGGGGTCGCCGGTCCTCAGGTGAAGCGCACCCATGTGGCCGAACTGGCGCGCCTCGGCGGCGGGATCGCCGAGGTCGTGGTAGACGGCCGCCGCGCGCGCGTACGCCTCCAGGGCACGGGACGGCTCCCCCGACGCTTCGTGTCCTGCTCCCAGCCGTGACAGCGCGTACGCGGCCCGCGAACGCAGCCCGGCCGCCTCGAAGGCCCCCGCCGCCCGTTCCAGCACCGCGCCTGCGGCCTTCGGGCGGCCCGCGTCAGCCAGGCGCAGCGCGGTTCCGAGCAGGAACTCGCCGCGTTCCCCGCTCCCCTCGGCCCTGAGCTCGGCCAGGCTGAGCAGCTTGAGCGCCAGTTCCTCATCCGGGGAGCGCAGGGCCAGCTCGGTGGCGGCCACGGCGAGCTGCTCATCCACGACCAACGGCGGCCGGGCGGGAGGGGCAGGGGTAGAGGGAACGTGGGTGACGGGGGTTGGCGTCTCGAGTGTTGGGGTGTCGGACGCTGACGTCTCGGGGGCTGACGTCTCGGGGGCTGACGTCTCGGGGGCTGACG
>NZ_BAAAMU010000128.1:348-29766 GCF_039529435.1 Nonomuraea maheshkhaliensis | reverse complement strand
CCGATCCACACGCCCGGCCACACCCCGGAGCACACCAGCTACCTGGTGCTCATCGGCGGCGAACCGGTCGCCCTGTTCTCCGGCGGCAGCCTGCTGGTCGCCTGAACCGCAACCGTCAGCCCACGCGTCCACTTCGGGATAGTCCGCACGCGAAGAGTGCTCCTCGCTCTGGAAGGTTGTTGAACTCGACAATCGGTAATCTTCCAGATCAGGAGCACTCTTCGCCGTCTAACGGATCATCCGGTCTGAGCTCTCATCAGCCCACGTGAATCGCCGAGGCCAGACCTCCACCGTTTGAGCGAGCGAGGGCCCCACGCCTATGTGCAGCGGTGGCCCCAGCCGCTGGAGTCCTCGTTTCCGCCCGTGATCTTGCCGAAGCTCGCCTCCGGGGTGGGAGGGGGTAGACCACAGGACGCGGTCGCGGAAGTCGTCGAACCGGACGTCGTCCCGCCGAGGACCGTCACCGGGCGCGGCGCCGGAGGTACCGCGCCCGGGTGATCAGCCGGCGGCGACGGCGGTCAGTTCGTCCAGGACCAAAGTGCCGGTGTAGCGGGCGTCCGGGTTGATCTCGTTGAAGAAGATGCGGCGCAGGCTCACCGGGTACGCCATCCCGTCCGGCACGTCGTACGTGATCTGCTGCCACCCGGGCTCAGTGATGAAGGCGGGTTCGATCGTGTGCAGGGTGCCGTTGCGGTCGACGACCTCCAGGCGGGTCCGCTGGTCGTGGCCTTCGGAGTTCACCCACAGCTTGAACGCCGTCGGCTGCCCGGCCACCGGGAGGAGGCCGGCGGACGGCCAGATGCCGACGCCGCGTGTCTCCGTGCTCTGGGTGAAGTCGTAGTCCAGCTTCAACCCGTTCCCGGCGTGGCCGTCAGGGGTGGACGTGGCGGTGCCGGTGGCGCGCAGGCTCCAGAAGTTCCAGTTCGAGGTGTCGTCGAAGGGGTCCACGACGTCCTGGGACGTCCCGATGCCGACGACCAGCTCGGTCCGCACGCCGCCGGCGGACACCGTGACGAGGTGCTCGCCCTCGGCGGCCAGCGCGGTGACGGTGAACGCGCCGGTGCCGGTCGGGGCCACGTTCAGCGCCGCTTTGTCGTAGGTGAGGTGGATGTCGGCGGGGTCGATGGGGGCCGCGTAACCTGCGGAGTCCGAGCCGTTGACCTCGAAGGTTGCCTGGGCGCCCTTGGTCAGCAGGTTGATGCGGCGGGTGCCGGTGTCCAGGCGGGACAGCCGGCCCAGCACGGTGAGGTCGATGGCTCCGGTGGCCTTGCCGTGCTTGGCCGTCACGGTCGTCTCACCGGACGACAGCGCATGGAAGACGCCGGAGCGGTCGACCCGGCCGATGCGGCTGTTCGTGATCCGCCACTGCGGCTTGATCGTGCGCGGCACGCCCGCGGGACCGTACGTCTCGTCGTACGCGGACGCCGTCAGCCGGCGGGTCAGGCCGGGGAAGACCCGTTCGGTACGCCACGACGCGGCGGCCGAAGGCCCGGGGAACCGGTCGCGTTCCGTCGCCGTGTCCACCCAGAAGCCCTTGACCTTGCCGCTGCCGGCGGGCAGGAACAGGGCCAGTCCGGTCGGCACGGGACGGGTGCCCGCCGCGTCGGACGGCCGGTTGACGAGGCCGGCCCGCTTCTGGCCGGGTTCGCGCACGACGAGCGTCGTCGAGCCGCCGCCGTCGAGGTTGAGCGCGCTGTGGGCGCCCAGGCCGGCCATCATCTCGGCCAGCTCGTTCAGCCCGATGCCGCGGGAGAACTCGGGCTGCCGGCCGTCCACCGCGACCAGCCACATCTTGGTCCCGTCCGCGGAGAAGCCGACGGCGGTCCTGGGCTCCGGTGTGTTGTTCTCGGGCGGGAGGTCGAGCGGCCTGCCGTCCGCGACGATGAGCTGACGTCCGCTCACGGCCGCCTTGACCTTCATGTCGCCGGGAGCCCGTACGGCATAGTCCACGGAGACCGGGTCGCCGACCCGCAGCGCGGACAGCGCGTCGGCGCCTGCCTCCCGTCCCACCAGCACGAACGCGCCTTCGGCGATCGCGCCCTCACGGGGGACATCCACCACCTCGGCCACGACGCCGTCGCGCACGATCACCTCGATGGTCCGCGCGACACCCCTGACCGGATGGCAGCGGCAGTATGTGCCCCAGACCGGGGTGAACATCCCGATCTGGTCCTTGAGCAGTTCGGCCTTGTTGAGCGCGTCCAGCGGGACGGTCTTACCGGGCAGTTTGACGGTGCCCTCGAAGACGATCTCGCCGATGGCGCCGACCTGCTCCTCGGAGAACATCACCGCGGTCTGGTCCGTCTGGGTCGCCTTGGTGTTGGGCAGCGGCGACTGCAGCAGCTCTCCGTCCTGGATGGCCACGCCCCACGGCGCGCCGGAGGCGGCGATGTCGAAGTAGTCGGCGTTCGTCGCCGCGATGGCGCCCGCTTCGCGTGCCATGTCGAGCAACGGCCGCCGCGCGGCGACCTGGCCGGGGAACAGCCGCCCGATCCGCACGCCGGCCTTGAGGTCGACGGACATCTGGTACGTCTGCAGCCAGCCGGGCTCCCCGGTGGCCCCGTCGGGCCCGTACGACTCGACCGTGCTCAGCTCGACGCCGGGAGCGACCGGCTGGGTTTCCCGGTAGGTCTCGGTACGGCCGTCGAGCACGACCGCGGCTGCGGGTGCCGGTGTTCCCGCGTACGCCGGGCCCGTCAGAACGAGGGCGAGCGCCGCAGATAACAAACTCCATCGCATCGAAATCCTCCTCAAACAGCGATACCGGCAGCGCGCCGGAGCATGTACGCGGTCACCGGCGCGAACTCGGCGGGCGTGAAGTTGTCCTCGATCGGCAGGACGTGCTCGTGCCGTCCCCTGGCGCGTGCCAGGAACAGGGCGACGTCGTTGGCGTCGGCGATCGACAGGGTGGGCAGTCCTGCCGCGATCGCCGCGCCCGCCATGCCGTGGTCAGCGAGCACGAGATCGATCGGCGGACCACCGGCGATCATGGCCTCCATGTAGTCGGGCCGGTGGGTGTGCAGGATCGCCTCGTCGTGGAAGGCGCACGCGACCCCGCCGAAGAACCGGATCCCCGTCTCGCCGGCGGCGTGGGCCCCGACGGCGCGGTCGAGCCGGTGGTCGTCGAGGACGCGGACGATCCTGTTGCCCGTGTTCCGCAGCGCGCGCGCCAGGTCGGCGTAGTGGTCGAGCAGCCCGGTCGGGTGCCCGGTCGCCAGCAGCACCGTGCCGCCGCCGTTCCGCAGGAAGGGGGCGAGGGCGTCGGCGTGGGCCAGGATGCCGGCCAGCGTGTGCTCGGGCGCGATGTACCCGAGCTCGGGGTCGCCGTCCGTGATGCGGTCGCCGATGCCGGCCTCGACGGCGGTCACGACCTCGTCGATGGACGCGGTACGCCGATCCTCCAGGCCGAAGGTGTGGTCGAGGTCTCCTTTGAGCATTTTGTGCGCGTACGCCAGTGACTGTCGGCGGACGGTCCTGATGCCGCCGGACAGGCTCCGCTCGACGAGCAGGTCACGCAGGTCCGCCTCTTCGGATGCGATGCCCATGCGGTCAGCTCGCCGCCGCCGCGACGGCGGGCCGGGCGGCGGCCTCCGGTGGGCGCCACGCGCCCTCGACCCTGGGGAACGCCCGCGCCGCGCCCTTGCCGATGCTCAGCCGGACGTTCGCGCCGGGCGACCAGTCGCTCTGGGCCGAGTGCACGATCACCACCGAACCGCCGGCCTCGACGTACGTGCGGACGACCGGGCCGAGGAACTGCACGTCGCGGACGACGCCGTGCAGCGCCCCCGCGCCGGGAGCCTGGCTGAGCGACACGTCCTCAGGACGTACGGACACATCGACGGGCGAGCCGGGAGAGACGGAGGACGCCCCAGGCGCGGGCGCCGCGCGGAGCACCGCTCCGGCGACGTTCACCTCCCACGACCCGTCCGAGCCCGAGTCCGAGCCCGAGTCCGACCCCCCGGCGTACTCCCCCGCCAGCCAGTTCGTGATGCCGACGAAGTCGGCGACGTACCCGTTGGACGGGGCCAGGTAGATCTCGTGCCCGCTGCCGAGCTGTTCGAGCGAGCCGTCCTTCATGACGGCGATCCGGTCGCCCAGGGCCAGCGCCTCCTCCTGGTCATGGGTGACGTAGACGATCGTCGTCCCGGTGTCGCGCTGGATCTCGCGCAGCTGGGTGCGCAGCTGGATGCGGGTCTTCGCGTCGAGGTTGGACAGCGGCTCGTCCATGAGCAGCACCGACGGCCGGATCGCCAGCGACCGGGCGACGGCGACGCGCTGCTGCTGCCCGCCCGAGAGCTCGTTCGGCCGCCGGCCGCCGAGCCCGGTGAGGCCGACCAGGTCGAGGGCCTCCCCGGTACGGCGGGCCCGCTCGTCCTTGGCCAGTTTCTGCGCCTTCAGCCCGAATTCGATGTTCTCCGCGACGGTGAGGTGCGGGAAGATCGCGTAGTCCTGGAACACCATGGACGTCGGCCGCGCGTCAGGGCCGTACCCGGACACGTCCACGCCGTCGATGAGCACGCTCCCGCTGTCCGGCCGGATGAACCCGGCGATCATCCGCAACGTGGTGCTCTTGCCGCACCCGCTGGAGCCGAGGAGGCAGAGGAACTCGCCGCGGCCGACGACGAGGTCGAGGTCGCGAACGGCCGGCACCCCGTCGAACGACTTGCACAACGACTTCAGTTCGATCACGAAATCTCCAGGTGTCACAGGTCGTAGAGCCGCAGCCGGGAGCCGAGGGCCAGCTTCGCGACGGCGAGCCCGGCGAAGCTGACCACCATCAGGCCTGCCGCGACGCCGGTCGCGGCGCCCCACTGGCCGAACTCGGCGAGGTTGACGATGGTGGGCGCGCCCAGGCCGATGCCCGGCGAGGTCAGGAAGATCACGGCACTCAGCGTGTTGATCGCGTGCAGGAACCCGAACACGAGCGACGTGGTGAACGCGCCGCCCAGCAGGGGGAACATGATCTGGACGATGACCCGGGCGCGCGAGGCGCCGAGGTCGGTGGCGGCCTCGTCGATCGACGGGCTGATCTGGTTGATGGTGGTGACGGCGGTGCGGTAGCCGACCGGAATGGCACGTACGACCATGACCAGCACGAGGATGAGCGCGGTGCCGGTCAGGGCGATGGGCGGCTGGTTGAAGGTGAGCAGCCACGAGATGCCGATCATCGTCCCGGGGATCGCCGACGGCAGCACCGCGAGCCCGTCCATCACGCCCCGGCCGAAGACGCGCGTGCGGTGCACGACGTACGCGGCGACCAGCGTGCTGATCGTCGTGATGATCGCCGCCGTGGCGGAGAACAGCGCGGAGTTGCGGATGTCGTCACCGCGCAGGAGCGCCGTCTGCCAGTGGTCCAGCGTGAAGCTCCAGTCCGCGCCCCACGCCCGGGTGAACGAGCCGGCCAGGATGCTCCCGTAGATGAGGATCATCAGGGCGCTGACCAGGCCGAGGACGGTGAGGAGCCCGCGCCGCACCGCCGCGGGCAGCGGCGCGGGCGGCAGGCTGCCCGTCTTCCCCGACACGGTGACGGCGGAGCGCCGCGCGAGGACGCGGCGCTGGATCAGGAAGAGGATCAGCGTCGGTACGAACAACAGCACGCACAGCACCGCCGCCATCCCGAAGTCCTGCCGGCCCACGGCCTGCACGTACGCCTCGACCGAGAGCACCTGGTACCCGGCGCCGATGAGGACGGGGTTGCCGAAGTCGGTGATGACGAACATGCCGACGAGCAGCAGCGCGTTCAGGATCGTGGGGAACGCCAGCGGCAGCGTGACCCGGCGGAAGGTCTGGAACCAGGTCCAGCCGAGGTCCCTGCTGGCCCACTCCAGGGTGGAGCCGATGTTCTTCAGCGTCGGCAGCAGGGTCAGCGTGGCCATGGGGAAGAAGGCGAGCGTCTGGACGAGCCAGAGCCCGCCGAGGCCGAGGAGGCTGATGTCCAGGCCGAGCAGCTCGTGCGTGATCAGGCCGCGCCGCCCGAACAGCAGCAGCACCGCCAGGCCGACGACGAACGGCGGCGAGATCAGCGGGAGCAGGGCCATCACCCGCAGCACGGCCCGGCCCTTGATGTCGGGCCGGCTGAGGGCGTAGGCGAACAGGAAGCCGACCACGGTGGCGCTCAGCGTCGAGGCCACGCCGATGACGGCGGTGTTCTTCGCGGCCGTCGCCACGCGCGGCTCGGCCAGCCTGCTCCACGCCTCGCCGTCGGGCTCGAACAGCATGGCGACCGTCGGCACGAGGACGAGCAGGAGGAGCAGGCCGGCGACGTAGGCGACGAGCGTGCCCACCGTGATCCGGTCGGCCAGCCGGCGTCGGCGACTGCGCCGCTGCCAGTCCGGCCGGACCGCCTGCCCCGAGCGCGTATCACCCGTGAGGGTCGTCGAGGGCACGGGCATCAGACCCCGTACCGCTTGGCGAACTCCTTGGACACCGCGTCGCGCATCTCGCCCGCGCGCACCGGGTCGTAGTCCACCAGGTCGAGCTCGGCGAGACCCTGCGCGCCGTCGGGCAGGTCCACGTCGCTGCGCACGGGGTAGGAGTGGACGAGGTCGACGATCATCTGGGACGCCTTCTTGCCCTGGAGCCACTGGACGAGCTTCTCGCCGCCCTGGGGGTTCGGCGACTTCTCGACGAGCGCGTTGCCGGAGATGACGACGCCGGTGGGCTTGGGGTAGACGAGCTCGATGGGGAACCCGGCCCCGCGCACGTTGAGCAGGTCGTGGGCGAAGGAGACGCCGGCGGCGTACTCGCCGGTGGCGACCAGTTGCGACGGCGCTCCCCCGCTGTCGGTGTACTGGCCGATCAGTTCGTGGAACTCGTCGAGGAACTTCCACGCGCCCGCCTCGTCGCCGTGGCGGAAGATCTGCGTCGCCACGAACGTGTACCCGGTGCCGGACAGCGTCGGGTTCGGCATGACGAGCTGGCCCTTCAGGTCGGGTCGCAGCAGTTCGTCCCACGTCGTCGGGAGCGGGGCGCCGCCGGTCTCCTCCTTCCACCGATCGGCGTTGACGCCGACGGTCATCAGGATGAGCTCGTTGGCGTGCCAGTAGCCCTGGGGGTCGAGGAACCGCTTGTCGATGCCGTCGGCAGCGGGCTTGAACGACCGGATCAGCTTCTCCTTGGCGAGCGGTCCCGCGTCCCCGCTGGCCAGGCCGATCACGTCGGCCGCGGGCCGGCCGGCCTCGGCCTTCAGCCGCGCCAGGAGCTCGCCGGCGCTCTGCCGCAGCACCTCGACCTCGATGCCCGACTCGGCTTGGAACGCCTCGGCCAGCCGCCGCGCGGGCTCCTCCGGCATCGGCGTGTACCAGGTCACCGTGCCGCCGGACGCGGACGCGGCGTCGTCGCCGCCGCCGGATCCGCAGGCCGACCCGGACATGAGGAGTGCGAGGGAGAGCGCGCCCGCGGCGACTCGTAACAGGGACTTGTGCATGAGTGACCGCCTTCGGATCGATGCGCCCCAGGAAGGGACGCAAGGTCACGATGCACGAAATGGTGTTATCTGTGCCGCGAGGTGTCAATACCTCTTGTAGACCAATCAGCCCAGGGAGTGTGTCACTCCGCGGGGGTGGCCGAGGTCCTCCTCAGGGGTCGCCGTCAGGTCCAGCTCCGATGTGATCATGTAGCGGTCGCCGCGGAACAACGTCTGGGTGAACTCGATCGCGACGCCGTCCGACGTGCGGGTCGCGGTCCTGAACAGGAACGCGGGAGAGTACGGCGGCGCGTCCAGCACGGCCGACTCCTCCTGGCTGAGCACCGTCGGCTCGATGGTCTGCGTGCCCGCCGTCACCTTCAGGCCGTACCGCTCGGAGAGCAACCGGTAGAGGGACTTCTCCTCCAGTTCCTCGGCGGGCAGGGCGGGCACCAGCGCGTCGGGGAGCGTCGTGGTGGCGAGCGCGATCGGGTCGCCGTCGGCCAGCCGCAGCCGGCGAATCGTCACGATCGGGTCGGACGGCGCGATCTGCAGCCGCCAGCTCATGCGCACGCCCGCGTCGGAGCGCTCCACGCCGACGACGCGGGTCGAGGGCGTGATGCCGCGCCTGCGCAGTCCCATCGAGAACGACGACGCCGTCGGCGACTGGGTGATCGTGGGCCGTGCGACGTAGGTGCCGCTGCCCTGCTTGCGGATGAGATGACCGCCCCTGACCAGGTCGTCGACGGCGCGCCGCACCGTGAGCCGGGAGACGCCGCAGTCCTCTTCGAGCACTCGCTCCGGCGGGATCGGATCTCCCACGTTGAGGTCTTCGAGCAGGCTCATGATCCGCTCGCGGACCATGTTGTGCTTGCGCCCGCGAGGAGCGTCCGCGTCGCTCACGTCCACCCCCTTCAACCTCTTCATGGCCCTTCATGGCGGCACCCGCACTTCTCCCGTATTTTACGCCACGGCCACGGATTGGTATTGACGACTTGTATACCAGCTCTTACAGTCACCGAAGAATCATGACCTTCCGGTGAACCAGGGCGGGGCGCGACGACGCCACCGCCACTCCTCCGTCCCACGGCTGGCCGCGACCGTCAGGCCGGGTCCGATCATCGTCGCATCAGGGCCGACGCTTGACCACCCTGCCCCGACCGCGCCTCTCTCCGACCGGCCTCAGCCCTGAACAGCATCGTTCCGACAAGGGAGCACCGATGGGCAACCACCTGGTCAATCGACGTCATCTCTTCGGGCTCGCGGGCGCCGGCGGCGCCGCCCTCGCGGTCCCCAGCCTGCTATCGACGCCGGCGCACGCCGCCGCCCCGCACCGGCCCGCCGAGTGGCCCACTGAGTTCGCCGAGGTGACGCCCAGCATCGAGGGCGACATCGCCTGGTACGACGTCTCGCGCTGGGGCGTCGAGGGCAAGGGCTGGTCCGGCACGGCGGCCTACTACGACCGGCTTCCGGCCAGGGCCGAAGGCGTCGTGACCCCCGAGGTCTGGGTGCGCAGCCGCAACTCCTCGGGGCTCCTGACCCGGTTCGTCACCGACTCGACCATCTTCCGGGCCCGCTACCGGCTCAGCCTGGCCACCGTCGCGATGTACCACATGCCCGCCATCGGCCACAGCGGCGTGGACCTGTACGCGCGCACCCCGGAAGGACACGACGCCTGGCTGGCCAACACGCATCCGACGGCGCAGAACGTCGACCAGCAGATGGGCATCGCGGTCGACCCGGGAGAGCGCCTCTACACCGCCTACCTGCCGCTGTACAACAGCCCGCAGCGGCTGGAGATCGGCGTCCAGGCCGGCGCCAAGTTCCTCGGGGTCGCACCGCGCAGCACCCCGCCCGCCGTCTTCTACGGCAGCTCGATCATGCAGGGCGGCGTGGCGTCCAGGCCCGGCATGTCCATCACCGCGCTCCTGGGCCGCCGCTTCGACGTCCCCACCGTCAACCTGGGCTTCTCCGGCAACGCGCGGATGGAGCCCGAGATCGCCCACCTGCTCACCGAGCTCGACGCGTCCGTCTACGTGGTCGACAGCTCCCCCAACATGAACCCGCAGCAGATCTCCGAACGCGCGGAGCCCTTCGTCCGCATCCTGCGCGCGGCCCGCCCCGACACGCCCATCCTGATGGTCGAGGACCGCCGGTACGGGGACGGCCAGTTCGTCGAGTTCCGCCGTACCCGCAACGCCCAGAACGCGACCGCGCTGCGCACGGCCTTCAAGAACCTGCAGCGCTCCGGCGTCGCAGGTCTCTCCTACCTCTCGGCCGACGAGCTCCCCGGGCCCGAGGAACTGGTGGACGGCTCGCACCCGAGCGACCTCGGAATGATGACGTACGCCAACGCGTACGAGAAGGCCCTGCGCCCGCTCCTGAACCGACGCGCCCGCTGAGGATCACGACCCCACCCGTGTCAGCCGTACCGTCATCGTACCGCCTAAAGCGCATTGACTGGTAGCAAATGCATGTCTACTCTGACGTTGAGCAGCAAATCCATGCTATTCACCCCCAGAGAGCTACCTTCGTCATGCCAAACGATGGTTAACCGGCTGAGGAGACCACGTGCAAGAGCGTTTCGGAAGCAGATCGGCGATCGTCGCACTGACCGCCCTGACCCTGGCCGTGTTCATCTACGTGACCACCGAGTCGCTGCCCATCGGCCTGCTCCCCCAGATCGCCCAGGATCTCGGCACCAGCCCGTCAGCGGTCGGGCTCCTGGTCACCGGATACGGCCTGATCATCGTGCTGGTGTCCCTGCCGCTCGCGCGGCTGACTCGCCGGCTGCCCCGGCGGCGGCTGCTGTGCGTCCTGTTAGCCATCTTCGTCGTGGCGACCTGCCTGTCGGCCATGGCGGGAAACTACTGGCTGCTCATGGGCGCCCGGATGGTCACCGCGCTGAGCCAGGCGCTGTTCTGGGCCGTCGTGACCCCGGCCGCCGCCGGCCTCTTCCGGGCCGAGGTGCGCGGCCGGGCCCTGTCCATCCTGTACGCCGGCGCATCCAGCGCCGCGCTGACCGGCATCCCGGCCGGCACGTGGCTCGGCCAGCAGACCAACTGGCGGGTCGCGTTCCTCGCGCTCAGCGGCCTGGCCCTGCTCGTCCTCGCCACGATCGCGGCAGCCCTGCCCGACGCGCCCGCCGGGCAGGGCGCGGCCGACCGGGGCAGCGCGCCCGACCGCGGCCGGTACCTGTCGATCGTGGCCACGACGGCGGTCGCGGTCACCGGCGCGTTCGCGGCGTTCACCTACATCAGCCCGTACCTGAGTGACGTCAGCGGCTTCACCGAGTCATCGATCGGCCCGCTTCTGCTGGCACGCGGAATCGCGGGCCTGGCCGGGGTGTTCGTGGTCGGCTATCTCGTCGACCGCCACGGCTGGATCACCATGACGGGGCTCGTCGGCCTGCAGACGCTGGCGCTCGCCGGGCAGTACGCGTTCGGCGCCTCCCCGGTCGGGGCCGTCATCGCGATCTCCTTGTCCGGCTTCACACTCGCGGGCCTGACCGCCGTACTGGGGTCGCGGGTGCTCGTGTACGCGCCGGGCGAGTCCGTCATGGCGAGCGCCGCTACCTCCACGGCGTTCAATGTGGGAATCACGGCGGGCGCGTTGCTCGGCAGCGTGCTCCTGCCAGGTCCTGGCGTGCGCAGCACGGCACTGGCCGGGGCGCTGCTCAGCCTGGTGGCGTTCGCCATTGTACTGGCCGAACCGGTCGTGTCCAGCCGACGGAAGATCACGTCGGCCACGACCGGCGACCCCCTGCCCGAGAGCGCCAGGGTCAGGTGATCCGATGCCCAACGCGCCGAACCGTGCAACCCCCTTGCCCGACTTGACTGGTAGCCTCATGGGCATGTCACTCGACGCGGGACGACTTCCCCTGGTCGGCGGGCACCCGGCGCTCGATCTGGTCAACACACTCGAACGAGGTGCACCGCTCGACGGCGGGCCGCCCCACGACTCCCTGTCCGGCACCTCCGCATTGCTGCGCTGGACGGCCAGGGCTGGCCTGATCAGCGACGCGGAGCGCGATCGGGCCGAGCGGGCGTGGCGCGACGATCCCGCGTCGGCGCAGGCGGGACTGGCCGCGGTACGGGACATCCGGGAAGGGCTGCACGTCGTGCTGCTCGCAACGATCCGGCCCGCCGACGGCGGGCCGGCGGGCGACGCGAGCGGCCCGGCCGAGGGGGATCCGATCGCGGCCGGGGCCGCGCTGGTCGCACTGCACGAGCGCTGGGCCGGGGCAGCCGCCAGAGCCGCGCTGGTGCTCGACAGAGGCGACCCGCCGCGGGTGCGGCTCACCTACGGCACGATATCCGCCATGCTGATACCCGACCGGGTCGCCGAAGCCGCACTCGACGTCCTGCGGACGGCCGACCTGACCCGGGTACGCCGCTGCCCCCTGCACGAGGGCGGCTGCGGGTGGCTGTTCCTCGACCAGAGCCGCAACGGCTCCCGCCGCTGGTGCCGCATGGCCGACTGCGGCAACACGGCCAAGGCCCGGCGGCTCACCGAGCGCCGCCGCGCCGCCCGGCACGACACCCCGTAGGCCCCATTCGTCCTTGACCCGACGCCGCCTGCACGACGGCATCCGGCCGGCCACCGCTGAGAAGGCCGGCGTGACGCTCAGCCCGCGAGCAGGGCGTTGGCCTCGGTGATGAGTTTCTGCGCCGCCTCGTCGGGGGTCATCCGGCCGAAGACGACCTCTTCGCCGTAGCGCCTGATGACGTCCTCCATCGCACTGGAGCCCCTCGGCGGGGCGGCGGGCGGATCGGTCAGCTCGTCACGGATCTCGTTCACGAACGCCATCGTCTTCTGGTCCGCGGGCGGCAGCTTGGCACTGATCGCCGTCAGCACCTTGGAGTTGGCCGGCAGGCCGCGGTCGCTGAGGACGATCTCACCGGCCTCGCTGGAGTTGACCATGAAGTCGATGAACTTCGCGGCCTCGGCCGGGTGCTCCGACTTCGAGGAGGCGGTGTAGAGCATGGCCGGCTGCAGGAACATGCCGCCGGTCGTGGCGCCCTCGGCCTTCGGCATCCGCAGCAGTTCGAGGTTCTGGCCCGAGGCCTTGGCGGCCGCGCCGAGAACGTTGCTCCACATCATCATCGACGCGCCGGTGTTGGTGCCGATCAGCGTCTGTTCGATGCCGATGTCGTACAGTTCGGAGCTCTTGGCGGCGTCGGGTGAGCCCTTCGTCTTGATCAGGTCCTGCGCGACGGCCATCCAGTCCTTGATCGTCTGCTGGGACACGCCGAGCTTGTTGCCGTCGTAGAACTTCTCACCCTTCTGCGCGGCGTAGATCTGCAGGTACGCGGGGTTCCAGTTCAGCTGCGTGCCCGTGACCTTGCCGCCGCTGCCGGAGGTGACCTTGGAGCTCAGCTCGACGAAGTCCTTCCAGGTCCACGTGGCGTCGTCGGGCAGTGCGACCTTGGCGCCCTCGACCAGGGCCGGGTTGAGCACCATGGAGTAGGCGTTGACCCCGGAGGGGATGGCGTACTGCTTGCCGTCGACGACGCCGGTGGCCAGCACCTTGCCGTCGATCTCGGAGGTGTCGACCTTGGAGGCCAGCTCGGCCAGCGTGCCGCGTTCGGCGTACTCGCGCAGGCCGCGGATCTCCAGGGTCATGACGTCGGGCGCGTCCCTGCCCGCGACCTGCGTGGACAGCCTTTCGTAGTAGCTGGGAAAGTCGGAGACCTCGGCCTCGACATCGATGCCCGGGTTCTTCGCCTCGAACTTCGCGATCGCCGCGTCGGTCATCTTCTGGCGCGCGTCGCCACCCCAGTAGGAGAAGCGCAGCTTGATCTCGCCTCCGCCGCTCTCGCCGCCGCCGCAGGCCGCGGTGACCGCCAGCATGGCTGTGGCGAGTAAGGCCGACGACCAGATCTTCTTGCCAGAGCTCACGGCTCTACCTCCTGCGGGTCTTCTGTTGGGGGGTGGAAAGCGTCTTCGGCAGCACTGCGGCGCCCAGCAACACGGATCAACGGCCCGGTGTCGGCCCGGTGTCGGATCGCACACATCCGGGCGCTCCTGATGGCGGTCGAGGGGTGGCTCGGCGCATCGGCGCGACAACTCTACTGACGATGTCAGAGAAAGTCAGCAAAGATCACCCGCGAGCCGCGGGCGCTCTCGCACGCCAGGGCCCGCGGCGCCGGCCGCTGTCCCTTGCCTATCCCTCACCGGTGAGCCAGGCGGTCTCCCCCTGGTGGAACGCGTCGAGCTCGGCCCGCCGGTCGTCGCCGAGCAGGTCCTGACTCACCTTCACGCCGCGGGTCGACTGGATCCAGGCGAGGAACCGGTAGGACGGCCGAAGCTCGGCGAGCTGGGCCAGGTCCACCGGGAGCGCCTCACCCGCGTACACGGGGCGCAGCTCGTCGCGCTCCAGCAGGACCTCGAAGCTCATCAGCTTCCACCGCCCGTCCTCCCGAACGGCACGTGAGAAGAAGCGGCAGTAGGCGTGGAAGTCGACCTCCACTCCCTCCACCGTGGTCCGGTTGAAGATCTTCGCCGGGCTCTCGACGGTCGCCCGGTCGCCCTCGACCCGGGCGTAGGCGGGGAAGACCCAGTGCTTGCTGTTGCCGGTCCGCGCCATCCACTTCTTCGTCGCCTCGACGTAGGCCTCGCCGCCGTGTCCGTCGTACCACGTGGTCCTGACGTAGGCGTCGTCGTGGAAGCAGTCACGCATCACGTCGAAGAGCCGCTGGTCGCGGGCGAAGCGTTCCCGCCGCACCAGGTCGAAGAGCTCCTCGCGGTCCAGGAGGGCCGCCAGCCGCTCGCCGTGGTCAGACATGCCGTCCTCCCGGATAGCCGAGGACGGCCTTGACCTCAAGGTACTCCTCGAAGCCGAACCGCCCGAACTCTCGTCCGTTCCCTGACTGCTTGTAGCCGCCGAACGGCAGGCTGCGGTCGAACGGAGCGCCGTTGAGGTAGACACGGCCCGCACGGATGCGGTTGGCGACCCTGCGGGCGCGGTCGGGGTCCTTCGACTGCACGAAGCCCGCCAGCCCGTACGGCGTGTCGTTCGCGATCTCGACGGCCTCGTCCTCGCTCTCGTAGAGCAGGATCGAGAGCACGGGGCCGAAGATCTCCTCGCGCGCGATCCGCATCTGCGGCGTGACGTCGCCGAACACGGTCGGGCGGACGTAGAACCCCTTGTCGAGCCCGTCGGGGCGCTCCGGGCCGCCGGCCACGAGCGTCGCGCCCTCGTCGATCCCCGACCGCACGAGCGCGGTGACCTTCTCCAGCTGAGCCTGGCTCACCACGGGCCCCATCGTGGTCGACGGATCGAACGGATCCCCGAGACGGACCTCCTCGACCGCCCGTCGCGCGGCGGCGTACGCCTCGTCGCGCTGCGAGCGGTGCACGAGCATCCGCGTGGGCGACTGACAGTTCTGGCCGCCGTTGGTGTAGCACGCGTGCACCCCGGCGACGACCGCGCTCTCCAGGTCCGCGTCGGGCAGGATGATGTTGGCCGACTTGCCGCCGAGCTCCAGCGCGACGCGCTTCACCGTGTCGGCGGCGAGCTTGGAGACCCTGATGCCGGCGCCGGTCGAGCCGGTGAGCGAGACCAGGTCGATGCCGGGATGCGCGGCGATGGCCTCGCCGACCGTGGGACCGTCACCGTTGACCAGGTTGAACACGCCGGGCGGCAGACCGGCGTCGTGGATGACCTCGGCCAGCACCATGGCGCTGAGCGGCGCGATCTCGCTCGGCTTGAGCACCACGGTGCATCCCGTGGCCAGGGCGGGGGCCACCTTCGACGCGACCTGGTTCAGCGGCCAGTTCCACGGCGTGATGAGACCGCAGACGCCGATCGGCTCGCGCCGCACGATCCCGGCTCCCATCTCCTCCTCGAAGCGGTAGTCCGCGAGCACGCGGGCCGCCTCCTCGAAGTGGAACAGCGCCACCGTGGCCTGGCGCTCCGTCGAGAACGTGATCGGCGCCCCCATCTCGCGCGTCATCGTCTCGGCGATCTCGGGCAGCCGGGCCCGGAAACCGGCGATGATCCGCTCCAGGTACTCCAGCCGCTGCTCCACGCTGACCTGCGAGTACGTGGCGAAGGCCGCGCGCGCCGCCGCCACCGCGCGGTCGACGTCCTCGGCCGTCCCGAGGCTGATCTCCGCGAACGTCTCCTCGGTCGCGGGGTCGAGGACGCCCAGGGTCCGCGGCGTGGCCGGATCGACCCACGCACCCCCGATGTAGAACTGGTGCCTGGTGGACATGTCGCTCTCCAACCTCCTCATGGTGTCGCCGCGGCGAGCGGGACGTCGAGGCGCGAGCGGAGCTCGTCGAACGAGATCCCCCACGTCTCCCGGACGAGGACCTGGTCCCCTCCGGTGATCTCGAACATGGCGACGTCGGTATAGATCCGGTTCACGCAGCGCAGCGCGGTGAGCGGATACGTGCACTCCCTGACGAGCTTCGGCTCGCCTTTCCTGGTGAACAGCGACATCAGCACGAAGACCTGCTTGGCGCCCACGGCCAGGTCCATCGCCCCGCCGACCGCCGGGATCGCGCCGGGCTCGCCGGTGTGCCAGTTGGCCAGATCCCCCGCCGCCGAGACCTGGTAGGCGCCGAGGACGCACAGGTCGAGGTGGCCACCGCGCATCATGGCGAACGAGTCGGCGTGGTGGAAGTACGCGGCGCCGGGCAGCTCGGTCACCGGGAACTTGCCGGCGTTGATCAGATCGGGATCGATCGCGTCGCCCGTCGCCGCCGGCCCCATGCCGAGCATGCCGTTCTCGGTGTGCAGGATGACCCCGGACTCCGGGGGGAGGTGGTCGCCGACGGTGGTGGGCTGACCTATGCCGAGGTTGACGTACGCCCCGGGGGGAATGTCGCGCGCGAGCACCCGCGCCATCTCGTCCCGTCCGAGCGGGCCGCGGCCGGTGTGCTCGGCGATGCTCGAAGACACCATGCTCATGACGGCACCCGCACGATCCGGTCGACGTAGATGCCCGGGGTGACCACGGCCTCGGGATCCAGCGCTCCCGGCTCGACGACGTGCTGCACCTGCACGACGGTGGTCTTCGCGGCCGTCGCCATGACGGGGTTGAAGTTGCGTGCCGTCTTGCGATAGACGAGGTTGCCGAGGGTGTCCGCGGTGTGGGCCTTGATGAGCGCGACGTCGGCGGCGATGGGCAGTTCGAGGACGTACGTCCGGCCGTCGATCTCGCGGGTCTCCTTTCCCTCCGCGAGGAGGGTCCCGGCTCCGGTGCGGGTGTAGAACCCGCCGATCCCGGCTCCGGCGGCGCGCATGCGCTCGGCCAGGTTTCCCTGCGGCACGACCTCCAGCTCGATCTTCCCGTCGCGGTACAGCTCCTCGAAGACCCAGGAGTCCGTCTGCCGGGGGAACGAGCACACGACCTTGCGCACCCGCCCGGCCGCGAGCAGCGCCGCGAGCCCGGTGTCCCCGTTGCCCGCGTTGTTCGACACGACGGTAAGGTCGCGCGCTCCCTGCCGGATCAACGCGTAGATCAGGTCGAACGGCATACCGGTCGTGCCGAAGCCGCCGACCAGCACCGTCGAGCCGTCGGCGATGCCGCTGACCGCCTCGTCGACAGAGGTGCAGAGCAGCGTCATGCCACGTTCTCCAGCACGACCGCCAATCCTTGACCCACACCGATGCAGATGGCCGCCACGCCCCATCGTTCACCGGACTCCACCAGCCGCGCCGCGAGGGTCCCGAGGACGCGCCCGCCCGAGGCGCCCAGCGGGTGCCCGATGGCGATCGCCCCGCCCTTGGCGTTGACGAGCTCGGCGTCCCGCAGCCCGAGCCTGAGCCAGGCGTCGGCGCAGGCGATCACCTGGACGGCGAACGCCTCGTTCAGCTCGACGGCGCCGACGTCCTCCCAGGAGATGCCCGCCCGCGCGAGCGCGCCGTTGGCGGCCTCGACCGGGGCGTAGCCGAACTGCTGCGGCTCCAGCGCCGACCAGCCGCGACCGGCGATCCGCGCGACCGGGTCACGGCCGATGGTCTCGGCAACGCTCGCCGAGCCCAGCAGGACCGCGCTCGCGCCGTCGTTCAACGGCGAGCAGTTGCCGGCGGTGATCGTCCCGTCGGGCCGGAACGCCGGCTTCAGCTTCGCCAGCGCCTCGAGCGAGGTGCCGGCCCGGATGCTCTCGTCCTGGACCAGGTCGGCGCCGGGGACGGGCACCACGAGGTCGTCGTAGAAGCCCTTCGCCCACGCCTCAGCCGCGAGGCGGTGCGAGCGGGCGCCGAACTCGTCCTGCCGCTCACGCGAGATCGAGAACTTCTCCTGCAGCTGCTCGTTGCACTCGCCCAGCGAGACCGTCCACTCCGCGGGCATCCGCTCGTTCACCAGCCGCCAGCCCAGCGTCGTGGAGACGGCGGTGACGTCGCCCGCCGGGAACCGGCGCGACGGCTTCGGCAGGACCCACGGCGCCCGCGTCATCGACTCCACGCCTCCGGCGATCGCGATCTCCGCGTCGCCGACCTCGATCATGCGGGAGGCCATCATGGCGGCGTCCAGCGACGAGCCGCAGAGCCGGTTCACCGTGGTGGCGGTCACCGAGACGGGCATGCCCGCCAGCAGCACGGCCATCCGGCCGACGTTGCGATTGTCCTCGCCCGCGCCGTTGGCGTTGCCCCAGAACACGTCATCGACCAGGCAGGGATCCAGGCCGGGCGAGCGGTCGAGAAGTCCCTTCAGCGCGGTCGCGGCCAGATCGTCGGTCCTCGTGTCGGCCAGGGCTCCGTTGAACCGGCCGAACGGGGTCCGGACCGACGCGTACACGAATGAGCTGCTCATCGGAGCGTCTCCACTTCCTGCCCCATCTCTAGGAGGCGTCCTTCGCTTGCTTGCGGATGTCGTCGTAGGAGAAGTCGTTGATGGCCTTGAGAAGGTCGCTCGTGTAGATCTCCGTGGCCGGGAACGCCTTGTCCACGAGCCCGGCGGAGGCCATGAACTCGACCATCCCGGTCGCCGCCTTCGGATCGATCCGGCCCCAGTTCTTGTCCTCGACCCCCTGGTCGGCCAGCCGGACCTTGAGGATCTTGACCTGGGAGGCCATCGCGTCCTCCTCCGGTCCGCTGCCCCGGGTCTCCGGGTGGAGCTTCCACAGGTCGCGGATCGCGGCCTCGGGGTTGGCCTGGGCGAACGCGAAGCCCTTCGCGATGGCGCGGCCGAACCGCTCCAGGACGTCCTTCTTCTCGTCGATCGTCTTCCGCGTCGCGGCGAACCCGCCGCCCCAGATGCCGGCGGTCTGGGGCACCGGCAACGGGGTGAGCGCGATCCCCGCGTCCTCGACGATCGCGTACTGGGTGTCCCAGAGGGCCAGCGCGTCGACCTGGCCGCTCTTGATGGCGTTGATCTGCTGGGCGCCGGCGCCGATCGGCACCAGGGCGGCATCGTTCTCGCCCATCCCGTTGAGCTTGATCGCGGTCCTGGCGAACGTCCCGCCCGAGCTGGCCACCGCGGTCACCCCGATCTTCTTGCCCTTCAGGTCCGCGACGCTCTTCACGGCCGAGCCCTGGGGCAGCTCCAGGCTGTAGATCCAGTGCGGGTAGTACGACGCGAAGTAGACCAGGCCCAGGTTCTTGGCGTGACCGATCGCGACCGGCTCGCCGGTCATCAGTCCGATGTCGGCGCCGCCGGCGGCCAGCTGCTGCGCCGACTGCGTGCCGGAGGGGAACAGGTTGACCTTGACGTCGAGCCCCTCGTCCTTGAAGTAGCCCTCGGCCTCGGGGACCACCAAGGTGGTGTAGCCGGCGTTCCAGCTGGGCGCGCTCAGGGCGAACGTGACGGTGTCGAGGCCGCCGCCGCCCGCCTGGTCGCTCCCCTCAGAACCGCACGCGCTCAGCGTGGTCACCAGGAGGATGCCTGCGAACAGGCCGGTCAAGCTCTTGAGCCGTCTCGTCATCATCGATCATTCCCCATCCGAGCCTGTGATCGCGTCGGAAGTCGTCGTGTCGTGCCAGTGCGGAAGGACGTGCCGCCCGACGAGGTCGAGCGTGTGGCGGGCGACCTCCGGCGGCATGCCGAAGGGGGCGACCCGCAGCTGGACGGACGTGACCCCCGCCCGGACGTACCGGGCGATCGCCGCGTCGATCTCGTCGGGCGTGCCCACCATGGGGAGCTCGAGCTCGGCTGGGCCGTCCGCACCCATCCATGAGCCCCGCTCGGTGTAGTAGTCGGTCGCGGCCTTCAGGTGGCGCGCGGCGAGCTCGCGGGCGGTGGCGGGGTCCTCGTGGACGACGCAGAACCTGGTGGTGGCGACCAGTCCCCCGGTCCTGCCCGGCTGTCCGCCGCGATGGGACCAGTAGGCGGCCGACTGCTTGAACAGCAGGTCGTCACGGTAGTTCGTCGCGCCGTAGAAGCCGTCGGCGAGCGTCGCGGCCCGGCGGGCCGAGGCGGCCACCTTGCCGCCCACCAGGATCCGGGGCCCGCCGGGCCGCACCGGCGGCGGGATCGCCGCCGGTGAACCGGCGGACCAGGCGTCGCGCAGCGACCTCAGCACGGCGTCGAAGGCCGCGCCGGCCGGACCCGACGCGGGCAGCCCGGCCCGCTGGGCGACCTCCGGGCTCCCGAGCCCGAGGCCGAGGGTGAGCTTCCCGCCGCAGAGCTGGTCGAGCAGCGCGGCCTCGTAGGCCAGCTTCTCCGGGCTGTACGCCCGCAGGAGCAGCACCGCCGATCCCAGCGCCAGGGACGTCCGTCCGGCCAGATGTCCCAGGACCATCAGGACGGACGGGAGGTGGAACGGCTGAGCGGCCGCGTGATAGCTCTCGCCCACCCACGCGGAGCCGAAACCGTGCCGCTCCGCGTGGGCGAGCAGCGTCACCGCGCGATCCACCTGCGGTCGGACCGGCTCCTGGGAGCTCAGGTCGAGCGCGACCCCCAGCCTCATTCAGCCGGCGCTTTCTGCTTGCTTGATGACGTCGTCGTAGGAGAAGTCGTTGAACGCCTTGAACATCGCGTCGGTGTAGACCTCCTTCGCCGGGAACTTCTTGATCAGTCCGGCCGAGGCCATGAAGTCGAGCGAACGGGTGAACGCGGCCTCGTCGATCCGGCCCAGGCTCTTGTCGTCGAAGCCCTGTCCTTCCAGGCGGACCTGGAGGACCTTGACCCCGTCGGCCAGCGCCTTCTCCTCCGGTTCCGACCCGCGGGTCTCCGGGTGGAGCTTCCACAGGTCGCGGATCGCGGCCTCGGGGTTGGCCTTGGCGAAGACGAACGCCTTCGCCACCGCGCGGCCGAACCGTTCGAGGACGTCCTTCTTGGCCTCAAGGTTCTTCCTGGTCGCCGCGAAGCCGCCGCCCCACGCGTCCGCCGTCTCCTTGACCGGAAGCGGCGTCAGGGTGACGCCGGCGTTCTTGACGATCTGGTACTGGATGTCCCAGAGCGCCAGCACATCGACCTGGCCGCTCTTGATGGCGTTGATCTGCTGGGCGCCGGCGCCGATCGGCACCAGGGCGGCATCGTTCTCGCCCATCCCGTTGAGCTTGATCGCGGTCCTGGCGAACGTCGCGCCGGAGCTCGCGACCGCGGAGACGCCGATCTTCCTGCCCTTCAGGTCGGCGATGCTCTTCACGGCCGAACCGTCCGGCACCTGGAGGCTGTAGATCCACTTGGCCCAGTAGGAGCTGAAGTAGGCCAGGTCCAGGTCCTTGTCGTGCCCGATGGCCACGGGCTCGACCGTCATGAGGCCGAGGTCGGCTCCGCCGCCGGCGACCTGCTGCGCCGCCTGGGTGGCCGAGGGGAACAGGTTGGTCGTGACCTTCAGACCCTCCTGTTCGTAGAAGCCCTCGGCCTCCACGACGGCCATGACCGCGTAGCCGGCGTTCCAGCTCGGGGACGCCATCGCGAACGACACCGGCGTCAGCCCGCCGGACTTGGCCGAGGCCGCCTCGGGTTCGCTGTCGGAACCGCACGCACTCAGCAGCGCGGTCGCGCACAGGATGGCGAGCGTACCACTCGCGACTTTCATGGCTCGTCTGGTCTTCACGACGGAACCGCCCTCTTACTGGTTGGGGAGTGGGTAGGTGTCTTCGTTGAGCACCCGGCCCGGCGTCAGGGAGAAGTCCAGACGCGGCGGGCAGAAGATGTCGATCAGCTGGTTGGTCCCCGAACCAACAGCTTCACTGGTGTGGATCATGGGCGGAGGGATCACGGCCACCGAAGGACTGCCGCACCGCAGGTGCCGGTCGTCGCGCCACTCGGTGCGACGCTTGGACCACGGGGTCCGCAGGTGGTGGACGTACTCCCCCTCCACGGCGAGCGAGCACTGCTCGAAGTCGTCGTGGTCGTGCGGTGAAAGGGTGTTCGGGTCACGCGGGCCGATCCTGGGCGCCAGGAAGTTGATCATGAAGGTGCTGCACCGCACGATCTGGCCCGGGCGGATGGCGTCCTGCGTCACCTCCAGGTCGGCCAGCCGGTAGGCCCGGATGCGATATCCCTCCTTCGGGTCCGGCCACGGTTCGAACGGCTTGGTGTTCGGGTGCGGCTGCGCGTACGAATCCCGGTTGCGCGCCTTGTCCATCAGGTCGGTGGACCGGGAGCTGAACAGCCGCACGACGGTGCAGTCGGCGACGCCGACGATCGCGCTGCCGCCCGGCGGGACCATCACCACCGCCTTGCCCGAGACCGGCTCGGCCTCCCGCGACGCGCGAACCTCGACGCTGCACTCCTCGTAGGGGAGGATCACGACGTACTCGTCCGGCTGATCAGCCCGCTCCAGCACGTCGCCTGCGACCAGCGTCGTGTAGGCGAGCACGAAGTTGTGCCCGCGGAAGTACCACGTCGACGATCCGCCAGGGGTCGTCTCGTCGGGATCGCCCGTACCGAGGTAGGAGAACTCCGCGTCGGGCGGGGTGGCCAGGGTGGTCATCGTCTGTCCTCATCAGTCGTAGGGGGGTGTGCTTGTCTTGCGGGCCGGCGGCGGGAGGCCGGCTCAGTCGTCCAGGCCGAGCAGGAAGGCCGGGTTGTCGCAGAAGATCTGCCGCAGCGACCTCTCGTCCAGGCCGAGGTCCAGCAGCGCGGTCGCGACGCGGATGTAGGAGTCCACCGGCAGCGGCCGGTCCTTCTGACCGAGGTCGGAGGCGACCACGGTGTGCTCGGGGCCGATCCGCTCGATCCAGTCCAGGAGGACCTTCGGGTCCCACTTCTTGGTCCCCTCGGGGTCGTAGAAGCCGGTCTCGTGCTCGATGAACGCTCCGTAGCCGACGAGCTCACGGCACTTCGCCTCGTCCGCGCCGATGACGTAGTCGGGATGGTTGAGCAGCATCCGGGTGACGCCCTTGTCCTTGGCCGCGGCGAAGAGCTGGGTGATCGACTCGGTCTCCATGTGACCGCCGGTCACCATCGCGCCGCTCTCCTTCACCAGGTCGAGCACCTCGTAGACCTCAGGGATGAGCTCGCCGTCCTCCTGGTGGATGTCGACCCGGGACGACGGCACCTCGACGGTCGCCGTGGGGAAGCCGACGCCCTCCGGATGGCACTCGATGTGCCGGCCGGCCGAGAACGTCGGAAACCACACGGCCTTGCCCCCCATGCGCAGTGACATCGCCACCGCCTGCGGGTTGATGCCGCCGACCATGCTGTTCAGGGTGATGCCGCCGAAGACCGGTGTGCTGATCTTCGCCAGCCGGTCGCTCATCGAGAGCAGGTCCATGACGGTGTTGTGGTGGTGGGACTTCACCAGCACGCCCCGCATGCCGAGCCGCTCGCCGTCCTTGCCGGCCTCGGCGTGGTCGATGCGTCGAGGGAACGGGTTGGGGCCGGAATGGCAGTGCAGGTCAACGCAGCCATTCAGCAGCTTGACGATGGCGGGGGTCTGAGTCATGAAGTCTCCAGGCGCGACGGTGCTCTCATCACTGTTCGCATTACAGACTGAGAGTTCGCTATCCGGTCTGTCAATAGGCGGCATTCGGCAAAACGCTTCCACGAATCCCCAGGAAAACCTTGCAGTGAGACGCAGGACACGCTTACCCTCTGTCCGTACTGCGAACCAACGTGCACTATTTATGGACAGTGAGGGTCGATGACGGACTGTGAGGGCCGATGACGGAGCGCCAGGACGACAAGCCGGAGACTGCTCGCGAGCAGGACATCCAGGCGGTGAGCCGGACCGCGCAGATCCTCGGACTGTTCGGTCCGGAGACTCCGGAGCTCTCCGTCGCGGAGACCACCCGCCGGCTCGGTCTGAACCGGACCACGGTGCACCGCTACTTCAGCTCGATGATCAGCTCCGGCCTGCTCGAGCGCGTGGAGGACTCCGCCTTCGTCCGTCCAGGGCGGTCGATCCTGCAGCTCGGCAGCTTCATGCTGGGACAGCAGCGCATCATGCAGAAGGCGCCGGCCCACATGCGCGAGCTCGCGCTAGAGATCAAGGTCAGCACCGTGCTGTCGCTGTGGGGCACCTCAGGCCCGGTGGTCTCGCTGGTGGAGGAGGCCGAGCATCCCACCCTGGTGACGGTGCGCGTGGGCTCGCAGCTCGCCTTGGACTCCTCGCAGGCCAAGGTCTTCCTGGCCTTCCTGCCCGACCAGTTCCACGCCGACCGGCTCACCGGCAGCCTCCCCGAGCCCCAGCGCACCGAGACTCGCGGTCGTATCGAGGCGATCCGGCAGGCCGGCATGAGCAGCTACGTCAACCACCGCGGCATCTGCGTCGTCGCGGCGCCGGTGTTCGCGGCGACCGGGATCTGCGCCACGATCGCGGCCGTCGGCACCGAGCGGATGCTGCCGGAGGCGCTGGACTCGCGGGAGGCCACGGCGTTGAAGGCCGTCTGCAAGCGACTGACCAAGGAGATGGGCGGCACGTGGCCCGAGGGGACCGACTGATCGCTGCCCGCACGACAACCGAGGCGCGGGCAGCCTGCGCTCGAACCAGGTGAGGAATGACAGACATGCCGACCAGTACCGACACCGACTACGTGATCCGCCTGGACTCGGTGTCCATGCTCTACCAGACGAAGTCCGGCGGGACCGTCCAGGCTCTCGACGACGTCTCCCTCAGCGTCCGAGCCGGTGAGTTCATCTCCATCGTCGGCCCCAGCGGCTGCGGCAAGAGCACACTGCTGCGGATCATCATGGGCCTGTCCCGCCAGACCTCCGGCCAGGTCGCCTTCGGAGCTTCGGAGGACACCCACCGCAACCAGCTCGGGATGGTCTTCCAGCAGCCGCTGCTGCTGCCGTGGCGGACCGTGCGCAAGAACCTGCTGACGTCGCCGGACCTGCACCACGCCCGGGACGCCGCGACCCAGACGAAGGCCGACGAGCTGCTGGTGATGCTCGGCCTGGAGGAGTTCGGCGACCGGTACCCCAACGAGCTGTCCGGCGGGATGCAGCAGCGGGTCGGGATCGGCCGCGCCTTAATGCACGACCCGCGCATCCTGCTCATGGACGAGCCGTTCGGCGCCCTCGACGCGATGACCCGCGACCAGATGGGACTGGACCTGCTGAAGATCTGGGACCAGGACCGCAAGACCGTGCTGTTCGTGACGCACAGCATCCCCGAGGCGGTGCTCCTCGCCGACCGCGTCGTGGTCATGACCCCGCGACCCGGCCGGTTGGCGGACGTCGTCGAGGTCGCGCTCCCCCGGCCGCGACGGCTCGAGAACATCAACACGCCCGAGTTCGGAGAGATCGTGCTGAAGATCCGCAAGCTGCTCGACTCCGAGCACAGCGCCCACTAGGAGACCTGATGTCCACCCACACCAAGCGCCACGCGGCCGACCAAGGGGCGCCGGCCGTCCCGGACGGCCAGACCGTGGCCGTGGAGGCGCCCGCGAGCTCGGACACCCCGGTCCGATCCCGGCGCCGCCGAGTACCGGAGATCACCTACAGCGTGCTGGTGTTCATCGGGCTGCTAGTGGTCTGGCAGGTCGTCGTGGAGCTGTTCGACGTCTCCAACATCCTCGTCCCCGCGCCCACGGCGGTCGCCGAGTCCCTGGTCGCCGGCTTCCAGGACGGCAGCCTGGTGACCCACTCGCTCGTCACCCTGAAGGAGATCCTGATCGGGTTCGGCATCGCGGTCGGCTCGGCACTGGTCTCCGCGGTGCTCATCACCCAGTTCCGGACGGTGGAGCGCGTGCTCTTCCCGCTGCTCATCCTGACCCAGACCATTCCCAAGGTCGCCATGGCGCCGCTGCTGATCGTCTGGTTCGGCATCGGGATCAGCTCGAAGGTGCTGACCGTCGCCCTGATCGCGTTCTTCCCCCTCCTCATCAACGCCGTCCTGGGCTTCCGGTCCGCCGCCTACGAGCAGGTCGAGATGCTCCGGTCCTTCGGCGCGTCCCGCATGCAGGTCATGCGGCACCTGCAGATCCCGTCGGCGCTGCCGCACATCTTCGCGGGACTGGAGGTCGCCGTCATCCTGTCCGTGACCGGCGCCGTGGTCGCGGAGTTCGTGGGCAGCTCAGAAGGTCTGGGCTACCTGATCCAGGCGACCAACTTCACCCTGGACGTGGCCAGGACCTTCGCGGTGATCGTCGTGCTGTCGGCCGTCGGCATCGCCCTGCACGCGGTCGTCGTGCAGCTCGGCAAATGGCTGGTCTTCTGGACCTCCACCCCCGACACCACCAGTGAGGTCTGAGCCGTGCCACCTGTACGCGACGCAATCAACGGCGGCACGCTCGGAACCTGGATCAAGCTCTCCAGCCCCGAGAGTGTCGAGATCATGGCCTACGCGGGCTTCGACTTCGTGGTCATCGACCTGGAGCACACGACACTGGACCTGGGCGCCGCCTCGGCCCACATCGCGATGGCCCGCGCCCTCGGGGTGGACCCGCTCGTCAGGGTGCCCGACCACGGCCTCAGCGTGATCCAGCGGGTCCTGGACGCCGGCGCGGCCGGTGTGGTCGTGCCGCACGTCGACACGGTCGAGCAGGCCCGGGCGGCCGTGCGGGCCACCTGCTTCCCGCCGCGCGGCGACCGCGGCTCCGGCGGCACCAGCCGAGCGGGTCGCTGGGGGCTGCTGCCGCGGGCGGACTACCTCGCGTACGGCAACGAGCAGGTCCTGTGCGTCGTCCAGCTCGAAAGCGAGGCGGCGATGAGGAACGCGGGCGAGATCCTGGCCCTCGACGGCATCGGCGCCGCGTTCGTCGGGCCGGCCGACCTGTCGATGTCGATGGGCGTCGCGGCGGGAAGCGACGAGGTGGACCGGCTCATCACGGACGCGCTGTCGGCCCCCGCCTCGGCGGGTGTTCCCATCGGCACCGCGTCCGCCACGAGCGACCAGGCCAGGGCCGCGCTGGACCGGGGCTACGACTACGTGGTGGTCAGCAACGACACCTCGATCCTCGCCAGCGGAAGCCGAGCGATCGTGAACGCGGTGAAGGCGCCCGTCGCCGAGGGGGCCGCCCGATGAGCGCGCCACGTGTCGCCATCGTGACGGGTTCGAGCTCCGGGATCGGGGAAGGGATCGCCCGCGGGCTCGCGGCCGACGGCTTCACCGTCGTGGTGAACTCGGCCACCTCGGTCGAGGCCGGTGAGAAGCTCGCGGCCGAGCTGCCGGGGGCGAGCTACGTCCAGGCCGACATCGCCGATCCCTCCGACGCCGTGCGCCTGGTGGAGACGGCCGTGGAGCGGCACGGCCGGCTCGACCTGCTGGTGAACAACGCCGGGGTGTCGCGTGCCGTCCCCCACGCCGACCTGGACGCGGTCACCGCCGACGACTGGCACCGGATCCTCGGCGTCAACGTCGTCGGGACGTGGCAGGTCTCCGTCGCCGCCGTGAAGGTCATGGAGCCCGGCGGCCAGATCATCAACATCAGCTCGGTGGGCGGCTCGCGCCCCCTCGGCAGCTCGATCCCCTACTCCGTCAGCAAGGCCGCGCTCGACCACCTGACGAGGCTGCTGGCCAAGGCCGTGGGGCCGGACGTCCGGGTGAACGCGATCGCCCCTGGGCCGCTCCAGACCCGGCTGACCGCGGGCAGCCTCGCCGCGCGGGCGGCGCGCACCGCGGCGATCACACCGCTGGGCCGGCTCGGGCAGCCGTCCGACGTCGCGGCGGTGGTCCTGGCGCTCACCAAGACCCCCTTCGTCACCGGTGAGGTGATCAACGTCGACGGCGGCATCAACCTCGTCACCCACATGGACGCGCCGCGCACCGACGACGCCTGACCCGTCCCGGCCTTGGGGCCGACCGCCGCGCCGACGGCTCGCGCGACACCTTCCAGCCGCTGTCATGGGGCGGCTGGTGGGGTCGTCCTCACCGGCAGGCCGCGTTCACGAACGGCTGCCCGCCAGGGGGAGCCGGAGGACGAACCGGGCCCCGCGCGGGGAATCTTCGATCGTGAGGGTTCCGTTGTGGGCGTGGGCGATGTCGCGTGAGATGGCCAAGCCGAGCCCGGTTCCTCCTGGTTCCCTGCGCCGGCCCTCGTCCAGCCGGGCGAAGCGCTCGAAGACGCGCTCCCGGTCCTGCGGCGCGATTCCGGCACCGTCGTCGCACACGGTGATGACGGCAGAATCCTCCTTGCGCCCCACGGTGACCTCGACCTTCTCGTCCGCAGCAGATCGACCACCTGGCCGCCGTCCGCCCACTGCCGCAGACGCTCGCGGGCGCCCAGCGCCGCCTGGACGGTGCCGAGGTCCGGCTGCTCGTCATCCATCATGATCCCATCCGTTCTGTCGGTCGGTGACCCGGCATCGCTTGTCGGGCGGATTCGCATGCGTTGATCCGGCGCTCTATCCGGCCAGGTCGGCCAGGAGCGCGGTGGTCCGGGCCTGTTCCTCTTCCGAGCCGAGAGGCAACGCCACGAGCTCGGTCGCGCCGGCGTCGAACAACCGGCGGAGCCCGCGCTCGACAGCGGTCTCATCGCCGATGACCACCGTGTCCTGGGGGCCCGCCGCGTGACCGCGGTCGAGCATGGCGCGGTAGATGGGCAGTTGCCCGACCATCCCGAAGTTCTCGGCCACCCACGCCCGGCGTTCGTCCTCGCGGGAGGTGACGCAGACGACGGTGCCGGCGACCACCCGAGGCGTCCTCCCGCCCGCCGCCTTGGTGATCTCCGGCACGATGTGATCGGCGAGCGCGGACGCGGTGGCCCAGGTCGTGATGGTGCCGTCGGCCAGCTCGCCGGCCACCCGCAGCATCGCCGGGCCGAGCGCACCGACGAGCACCGACGGCGCGGCGGCCGCCACGTCGACCGCGCCCACGGCCTTGAGCGTCTCGCCCCCGTAGGAGACGCTCTCCCCGCGCAGCAGCGGGACCAGCACCGACAGATACTCACGAAGGTGGCGGGCCGGCCGGTCGAAGGAGTACCCGTACTGATCCTCGACGATGTGACGGTGGCTTACTCCGACGCCCAGGCTGAGCCGGCCGCCCACGGCCTCCTGGACGGTCAGCGCCTGCGCGGCCAGGGCGAGGGGATGCCGGGGGTAGGTGGGCACCACCGCCGTGCCGAGCTCGATCCCGGGTGTCCGGCTCCCGGCCACCGCCAGGGTGGTCAGCGCGTCCCGGCCGGTGCGCTGCCCCACCCACGCCCCCGCGAAGCCCGCCTTGGCCGCGCCCTGGACCTGATCGGCGACCGCCTCCAGCGACGGCCCCATCTCATCTACGAACACCCCGATACGCATCAGACCACCCCAAAGCTAGTGATGAGCGATCCCCGCGTCAGGAGCGAGCTGTTTCGGCAACCGCATGACGGCTCCCTGACGTGGGTCTCCGCGGCGGTGGCTCCGCCGCTACGCCGGAAATGCTAGGGATTCGGCGGTCGGAAAACGTCCCCGCACAGTGGACATTCGCCATAGCTCGCACGGGGGACACCGCGCATCCGGCTCAGCCACGGCGGCCGGGAACGGGACCGGTCGATGCCCGGCGGCGCCGGCAGCCCGGACTGGACCTGGGCCCTCGACGAGCCGGCCGAGACATACCCAGGCTTCAACCCCTGGTGGTGGTCAGCATCGGGAAGGCGCGGGCGATGCGGACAGGCGCTGCCAAGGCCTCGGGCGATGAGCGTTGAGCCGATCTGGCGGGTGTCGTTCAGCGCGCGCGAGATGGCACGCGCGAGATGGCACGCGCGAGATGGCACGCGCGAGATGGCACGCGCGAGATGGCAC
>NZ_BAAAMU010000128.1:0-250 GCF_039529435.1 Nonomuraea maheshkhaliensis | reverse complement strand
ACGCGCGGTGGCGCGGACGGCGGGTACGTAGATCGCCGCGTCGAAATCGGCACTCGGCGCCACCACGGACACGGCGGCGACCACGCCGTCCGCGTCACGGTCCGGCGCCGCCGCCGTGGTGTGCGGCTGGGGCCCGGACTTGCTCCCCATGGCGTAACCGCCCCGTCTGACCTCGGCCAGGACGCGGCGCAGGCCCTCGGCGGTACGCACCCCGTCGTAGCTCTGCCCCGGCTTGAAACGTTCGAGGATG
>NZ_BAAAMU010000127.1:0-29943 GCF_039529435.1 Nonomuraea maheshkhaliensis | reverse complement strand
GGGGCCCCTGCGCCCCCCGCGGCAGCCCGCTCGCCCGGCCGTCCCGGCGCGACCGGGTCACGCCCGGCCGCCGAAGGCCGCGGCCGTCTCCTCGTCGGCGGGCCAGAACGTCTCGATGGCCAGCTCGGACACCGTCACGTCCAGCGGCGTCCCGAACGTGGCGATCGTGGTGAACATCGACAGCACCCGGTCACCGGCCGCGATCCGCAGCGGCAGCAGGATGTCGCCCGGCCCCGGCACGTGCGCCACGTTGAGGTCGGCGCCCGGATAGGTGTAGGCCGCCAGCTCGTCGTGCAGCTCGGCCAGCCGGCCGTGCCCGGACGCCTCGGCCTGCCTGCGGAGCTGGTGCAGCAGGTGGGCGCGTACCTCGGCCAGGTTGAGCAGCCGCCCGCCCATCGCGTCGGGGTGCAGCGAGAGCCGCATCACGTTGATCGGCTCCGCCAGCAGCTCGGCCGGCACACCCTCCATGAACAGGCCCGCCGCCGAGTTGGCCGCCACCAGGTTCCACATGGCGTCCACCACGACCGCCGGGTAGGGCTCGTGACCGGCCAGGATCCGGTCCAGCGCCCGCTGGACGACCTCCATCTCGGGCGCGCGTACCTCCCGTTCCGGATAGACGGGGGCGAATCCGGCCGCCACCAGCAGCCGGTTGCGGTGCCGCAGCGGCACCGCCAGCTCCTCGGCCAGCTTCATCACCATCTCGCGGCTCGGCCGGGCGCGCCCGGTCTCCAGGAAGCTGACGTGGCGGGCGGACACGTCCGCCTCGATCGCCAGGTCCAGCTGGCTGACCCTGCGCCGCTGCCGCCAGGCGCGCAGCAGCTCTCCGAAGGACTCCTCATGTACGGCGACCGCTCCCATGCCGCTCACGCTATCGGGCGCAGGGAAGGGTCTCGATTACCCGGGAGGTAATGCGGGCTCGGCCGGCCGCCCTTCTGCGGGGAATCTCCCAGTCCTCGGCAACTGTCGGTGCCGCGTGGCACGATGGGCCGCAAGCGAACATTGGAGCAATGTCATGAGCGACGCAGTGCTCGCGATCGGCACCCGTAAGGGCCTGTTCCTCGCCCGCTCGGCGGGCGGCGGCCCCTTCGAGGTCGAGCCGATCCAGTTCTCCACGATCGCGGTGACCTCCGTGGCCGTCGACACCCGCGGCGCCACTCCCCGCCTGCTGGCCGGGATCGAATACGGCCACTTCGGCCCGTCGGTGATGTACTCCGACGATCTCGGCAAGAGCTGGCAGGAGGCGGAGCAGCCGCCCATCGCCTTCCCGGAGAAGACCGGGGCCACGCTGAGCCGGGTCTGGCAGCTGCTGCCCTCCCCGTCCGAGCCCGGCGTGGTGTGGGCGGGCGTCGAGCCGGCCGCGCTGTTCCGCTCGGAAGACGGCGGCGTGACCTACCGCCTGGTCGAGGGGCTGTGGGACCATCCGCACCGCGAGCAGTGGCAGCCGGGCGGCGGCGGGCTGTGCCTGCACACGATCGTCGGCCATCCTGCCGACCCCGAGATCATGGCCGTCGCCGTCTCGGCCGCGGGCTTCTACCGCACCTCCGACGGGGGCGCGTCGTGGGAGGCGGCCAACAAGAACATCCGGGCGCCGTTCCTGCCGGAGGGGCAGCAGTTCCCCGAGTTCGGGCAGTGCGTGCACAAGGTGTCGATGCATCCGTCCCGGCCCGAGCGGCTCTACCTGCAGCACCACTTCGGCGTCTACCGCAGCGACGACTTCGGCGGGAGCTGGCGCGACATCGGCGCGTCGCTGCCGTCCGACTTCGGCTTCCCGATCGTGGCGCACCCGTCGCGGCCCGACACGGTCTACGTGCTGCCGCTGACGGCCGACGTCGACCGCACGCCCGTCGACCACCGCTACCGCGTCTACCGCAGCGACGACGCGGGCGGGAGCTGGCGGCCGTGCTCGCAGGGGCTGCCCGAGGGGCCGGTCTACGCGACCGTGCTGCGTGACGCGATGACCGCGTCGGAGGCGGGGCTGTTCTTCGGCACCCGCGACGGCGAGGTGCACTGCTCGCGCGACGACGGCGAAACCTGGTCGACGGTCGCCCGGCACCTGCCCGACGTGCTCACCGTGCGCGCGGCGGTGCTCTAGTTGATCGCGAAACCGGTGATGATGGTCGTCTTCGTGCTGCCCAGCTCGCTGCGCAGGTGGGTGAGCGGGCGCACCGAGGTCAAGGTCTTCGCCGTGGGCGCCGACCGCCACTCCCCGCCCACCCTGGGCTCGGCCCTCGACACGCTGCGGCGTACGCATCCGATGCTGGAGGAGCGGCTGCGCGACGACTACGGCCGCATCCGGCGGCACATCAGCATGATCGTGTGCGGCGAGAACGCCCGGGGGCTCGGCGGGCTCGACTGCGCCCTGCCCCCGGGGGCCGAGGTCTACGTGCTCCCGGCGCTCGCCTGAGCCGCCGGGAGCCACGGCTCGACGGCTCGACGGCTCGACGGCTCAGGGGCAGACGCGGCCGTTGGCCTCGAACGCCGCGTGGGTGAGCGGCATGAGCTCGGCCCAGAGCGCCTCCATCTTCTCCGCGACCATCTCGATCTCCCGCTGCGGGAACGAGGGGAAGGTGGAGTCGTCCCGCTTGACGCGCAGCGACAGGAAGTTCATCAGCGCGCGGGCGTTGCAGGTGGCGTACATCGAGGAGTAGAGGCCGACGGGGAGCACCGTGCGGGCCACCTCGCGGGCCACCCCCGCCTCGATCATCTCCAGGTAGGCGCGGTAGGACTGCCGGTAGCTCTCCCGCGTCGTCTCGGCGACCAGCTCCTGCTGCTCCGGCGTGCCGTCACGGAACACGTATTTGCCCGGCTTGCCCTCCTGGACCAGCTTGCGGTCGGGGCCGGGCACGTAGAAGACCGGCTCGAGCTGCCGGTAGCGGCCCGACTCCTCGTTGTAGGAGAACGTGCGGTGCCGCATGAACTCGCGGAAGACGAAGATCGGCGCGCTGACGTAGAACGTCATGGACGAGTGCTCGAAGGGTGTGCCGTGCCTGTCGCGCATCAGGAAGTTGATCAGGCCCTTGGAGCGCTGGGGGTCCGCCTCGATCTCGGCCAGCGAGCTCTCGCCCTTGGTGGAGACCCGCGCCGCCCACAACACGTCGGCGTCGGACGCGGCCGACTTCACCAGCTCCACGTCGACGTCGCTCCGGAACTTGACCTCCGCCTGCGGCTCCATTGCGCCCATCCGCGCCCCCGTTCTGCTTGACGATGTGCCGGCTCAAGCAAACCAGGTCACGGCCCCGGACGCGAGTCGGCGCCCGCCGTACCATGCGAGGGGGCGGCGGGCCCGCCCCCCCCCCCCCCCCCCCCCGGGGGGGGGGGGGGGGGGCCGGGCCCGGCCAGGCCCGCCGGCCCGGCCGGGCCCGGCTCAGCAGCGGACGGCGGGACGGTCGCGGGTCACCAGGTCGGTGGTCGCGTCGGTGCCGTCGAGCCAGGCGATCCTGTCACCCGTGCCGGCCGCGAAGTAGTCCTGCGCCCCGGCGTTGCAGGACACGCGCCGTGGCGTGCCGCCGGTGAGCGGGAGCTGGAGCACCTTGGGCAGGGTGGCGTTCTCCAGCGTGTCGCCGTCCGGCCAGACGCCGATCGAGATCGTGCTTTCGGTGGCGTCGAACCAGTTGAGGCTGGGCGCGGCCGGCCCGTCGGGCACGACGGCGGTGGTGCCGGTGCCGTCGTGGGCGGCCCGCATGACGGCGAAGCGTCCGTCGCGGTCGGTGTCGGCCGTCCAGACGACGTGCCGGTCCAGCAGGATCGGCATCACGGTGAACGACGGGCCGCCGGTGCCGGGCACCTCGGGGACGACGACCTGCGTGCCGGTGGCCAGGTCGTAGATCGCGGGCGTGCTGTGGAAGGCGCCGCCCTCGACCCATTCGCGCGTGTACGCGACCTTGCCGCCCCTGATCGAGGGCGTGTACCCGGAGACGCCCGCCTCGGCGGTGATCCGCACGGGGGCGGCCGTGCCGCGTTTGGCCCAGATCTCGACCTCGCCGCTCGCCGCGTCGAACGCCTCCCAGGCGATGACGTCACCGGCGACCGCGAGCCCGTTCACCACGTCCGTCGTCTCGTGCACGACGCGCGCGGGCGCGCTGCCGTCGATCGGGCGGGCGCTGATCCGGAAGCTGGTCTGGGTGTCGTCGAAGGAGGCCCAGACGACCTGGGCGCCGTCGGTCTTGGGGAAGTAGTTCCACCGGTCGTCGGCGTACAGGACCACCGGTTTGCCGCCGCGCAGGCGGCCGGTGAGTATCCGGCTGGGCGCGGTGGCGTCGGGTGAGGAGTTGGAGATCACGTAGCGGTCGCCGGCCACGTCGGGGACGGCGTTGACGTCGGTGATGCCGTCGATGAGCGTCCGGCTGTCGGTGCGGAGGTGGCGTTCCCAGCCGGGCTTGATGCCGTGCCGGTCGAAGGCGCGGGCGACGGTGAGCCGGTCGCGGGCCGGCCAGCCGAGCGCGCGTGCGGCCGACTCGACGGCGCGCCGGCCGTCCACGAAGTCGTCCAGCGGCGTCATGTACTCGGTCAGCGCCTTGTAGGCGAGCCTGTCGGCCCTGGCCCCGCCGAGCTGCTCCCTGACGTCCCAGAGGGCGCCGGAGAAGATGGTGGAGTTGAGGTGCACCCCGCCGTTGTCGAGCGCGACGGTGAGGCCCAGGTAGTCCTCGGCGGCCACGCGGGCGTCGTCGAGGTCGCGGTTCGCGCACTCGGCGGGCGGCAGGTTCTTGCACAGCCCCTCGCCGAGCAGGCTCGCGTCGGGGTCGCTCATCGGGATGCCGAGCGCGTCCACCTGGACGGCGTTGCCGAAGTAGTCGGCCAGGCCCTCGTTGATCGCGCCCGGCTGGCCCAGGTAGACCAGGTCGGCGCTGTGGGTGATGACGCCGTGGGTCATCTCGTGGCCGACCACGTCGAGGCTGGCGGCGAAGGAGTGGTAGTCGGTCCCGCCGCCGCCGTAGACCATCTTGGTGCCGTCCCAGAAGGCGTTGGTGAACGGCTGCCCGCCGACGGTGACGTTGACGACGGAGAACATGGTGCCGCCCTGGCCGTCGAGGCCGTCGCGGCCCAGCCCGCGGTAGAACTCGTACACCAGGCCCGCGCCGTGGTGGGCGTCCACGGCGCCCGTGCCGGTGTGCTCGGGGCCGAAGGCGGGGGCCGGCGACCGGGCGAGCTCGGTGCCGGGCGGGATGCCCGGGTTGAGGAAGTCCAGGACGTCGGCTCCGGCGGCGTCGTAGGTGAGGATCTCGCCGGTGGTGCCGTTCCACATCGGGCGGGCGCGGTCGCGCAGTTCGTACGTGCCGTCGGCGCGTTCGTAGGCGTTCAGGGTGACGTCGCGGCCGTGCGCGGTGCGTCCGGTGCCCTCGACCGGGCCCTCCGTCCTGAGGCGGTCCACCGTGAACAGGGGGCGGCCCGAGTGGGCGTCCACGTACGCGTCGAGCAGCAGCGGCCGGCTCTGCGGCCCGGTGCCGCCGCGCTTCGAGGTCAGGACCACGTGCCAGGCGAGCACGCCCGTGCCGCGCGGCAGCACGACGAGCTCGCGGGCCGTGGCCGCCGGCCGCTCGCGGGCGGTGTAGCCGCGTGGCCGCAGGCCGGCGGCGATCTTCTCGGCGGTCTCCTTGGTCAGCGTCGGGGTGGTGTCCACGGTGAGCTCGGTGAGGAAGCGCCCGCCCGCGCCGACGATCTCGCGCTGGGCACCGTCCTTGCGGAGGTGGACGAGGTAGTGGGCGCCGAAGACCGGCAGGCCGCGGTGGCGCTGGGCGAACCTGACCGTCTCGTCCTGGCCGTCCACGACGGTGCGGATCGGCTGGAGGTCGGCGGGGTCGAGGTGGTAGCGGGGGTCGGTCAGGTGCGCCTTGGCGGCGGCGACGGGGTCGGCGGCCCGCGCGGGCTCGGACAGGCCGCTCACCTCGGCGGGCGCTTGGGTGCCCGTCCGGTGCTCGACCTCGGGCGGCGGATCTTCGGCCGAAGCCACTCCTGGTACGGAGAGCGTCAGGCATAAGGCTGCGACGAGGGTGATGGGGCGCCAGGACACGACACCTCCAGGTGGTGTTGAAGGGACACAGGCGCCCTCGATCATGACTGCGTCATTGACTAATAGACAAATCACGATTTGATTTCATCTATTGGGAAATATGCATTTCTTGATGTCGAAATGCCGGCCGCCCCACGTTCCCCGGCCCACGGCACCGGTCCTCGTGCACCGTGGCGGCAGGAGGGCGGGTGTCACGGGCCGGAGCCGGGGACGGGCGTCACAACCGGTAGATGCGCCGGGCGTTGCCTGAGCCGATCATGTGGGCGACCCGGGCCGCGTCGGCCGTGCTCCACTCCCCCGAGTCGAGCCGGGTGGCGAGCGCCGCCGCGAGGGCGCGCCGGAAGGACAGGGCGCCGAGGTAGCCGCTCTCGGCCAGGCCGTGGCAGCCGGAGCTGAACAGCTGCTTGTGGAACGGCGCCAGCTCCAGCAGCTCGTCCATGACCCGGGCGCCCGCGCCGAGGTGCGGCAGGGCGAGGCCGGCGTCCACGTACACGTGGGGGAACGCTCCGGCCAGGTGGGCGGCCTGGCGGTGGAACGGGTAGGGGTGCAGCAGGATCATCGGCACCCCGAGCGGCTGCAGCGCGGCGGCGAACCGGCCGAGCCCGGCGGGGTCGGCCCGGCGACCGGCCCAAAGATTGGCCCCATGATCGGCCCCATGATCGGCCCAGTGATCGGGCAGGTGATCGGGCAGGTGATCGGGCAGGGTGCCGGGGGCGCCGTAGCCGGTGTGGAACTGCACGGGCAGGCCGCGTTCCCTGGCCACGTCGATCCCGCTCCAGAGCAGGTAGCTGAGCAGGACGGGATCCGTCAGCGGCTCCTTGGGGTCGGCCAGGCGCCGGTTGGCCGCGGCGATGACCGCGCCCCTGGCGGGCCTGGCCGGGTCGAGGTCGAGGCCGCACAGGGGGCCGATGACGGTCTTGACGCCGACCGCCCTGGCGGCCCGGCCGGCCAGTTCCTCGCCCAGGGAGTCGAGGTAGTCGACGGCGATCTGCGCCGTCGCGGCGACGTCGCGTTCGATCTCCTCGATCCGGACGAGCTCGTCGGCGGCGGCCCCGCCGTGGCGGCCCATCTCGGCGGCGTTCAGCAGGCCGGCGTCCTCGCGGCCCGAGTCCACCAGGAACGCCACCACGCCGGCCCCGGCGAGCAGCCGCCGGTTGACCTCGCCCGCGCCCAGCTCGGCCCGGCGGGCCAGGTAGACGGCGGGCGGGGCGTGCGGCTCCAGGTCGAGCAGCGGGGCGCACCAGCGGCGCACGGCCACGCCCGACGGGGTGTCGAAGTGGGTGGTGCCGGGCGGCGCGGGCACGCCGCCGGCGCTGATGAGCAGCTCGAACCCGGCCCGGCTCAGGTCGTCGCGGCGCACCCCGTGACAGTGGTGGTCGACGAGCGGGGCGAGCAGCGCGTCACGCACCGTGCCGGGCAGGTCTACGGGGAGCATGCGGAGACTCTAGGGGAGCTCCGCGCGCTCCCGGGCACGTTTTACCGACCTGCGGGACAGTTGCACCTATCCGCGGGCCAGCCGCAGCACGTTCGCGATGATCTTCGCGCCGGCGGAGCCCTCCTGGGTGAGGATCGACTCGGGGTGGAACTGCACGGCGAAGCGCCGCCGCGCGGTGTCCTCGATCGCCATCACGTTGCCGTCGGGCGTGAGCGCGGTCGGGGTGAAGCCGACCACGCCGGGGCGCTTGGCGTGCAGCGAGTGGTAGCGGGCCGCGGTGAACTCCTCGGGCAGCCCGTCGAGCAGCGCGCTGCCGCCCAGCCTGGTGACCTGCCCGCGCTTGCCGTGCTCGGGGTAGTCGAGCAGCTCCAGGGTGCCGCCGGCCTGCTCGACCATGGCCTGGAGGCCCAGGCAGACGCCGAAGACGGGCAGGTCGCGGGCGTAGACCTGGTCGAGCAGGGCCGACATGCCGAAGTCGGTGGGCCAGCCGGGGCCGGGCGAGAGCACCACCAGGTCGGGCCCGATGTCGTCGATCATGTGGACGGGGAAGCCGTGGCGCAGTGTCACCACGTCCGCGCCCTCCTGGCGGAAGTAGTCGGCCAGGGTGTTGACGAAGGAGTCCTCGTGGTCGACGAGCAGCACCTTCATGCCCAGGCCGGGCTGCTCCCTGGGCTCGGCGACCGGCGCCGCGCCGGGCCGGTTGACCGCGGCCAGGGCGCCGAGCAGGGCGCTGGCCTTGAGCTCGGTCTCGCGCTCCTCCGCCTCGGGGTCGGAGTCGAACAGCAGCGTGGCCCCGGCCCTGACGGCCGCCACGCCGTGCTTGATCTGCGCGGTGCGCAGGGTGAGGCCGGTGTTCATGGAGCCGTCGAAGCCGATGAAGCCGATGGCGCCGCCGTACCAGCGGCGGGTGGTGGCCTCGTGGTCCTCGATGAACTGCATGGCCCACGTCTTGGGCGCGCCGGTGACCGTGACGGCCCACATGTGGGTGAGGAAGGCGTCGAGCGCGTCGAACTCGGGGCGCAGCCGGCCCTCGATGTGGTCGACGGTGTGGATGAGGCGGGAGTAGAGCTCGATCTGGCGGCGGCCGATGACCTTGACCGTGCCGGGGACGCAGATGCGCGACTTGTCGTTGCGGTCGACGTCGGTGCACATGGTCAGCTCCGACTCCTCCTTCACGCTGGACAGCAGCGTGCGGATGGCCTCGGCGTCCTCGACGGGGTTGCTGCCGCGGGCGATGGTGCCGGAGATCGGGCAGGTCTCGACCCGGTCGCCGCTGACCCGGACGTACATCTCGGGTGAGGCGCCGACCAGGTGCTCGCCCTCGCCGAGGCTGATGATGAACTCGTACGGGGCGGGGTTGCTGGTGCGCAGGCCGCGGTAGAAGCCGGACGGGTCGGTGCAGGTGGCGTGGAAGACCTGGCCGGGCACGACCTCGAACAGGTCGCCGCGCTTGAACTTCTCCTTGGCGGCGGCCACGACCTCGGCGTATTCGCCCTTCGGCGGGTTGGGCGGCACCTCGGCGGGTGTGACGGGCGGGGCGGTGTCGCCGCTGCGCTCCAGGCCGCGGGTGCTGGTGCCGTCGACGGTGAACTCGTAGCGGTGCTCGACGCTGGTCTCGCGCTGCCGGTCGATCACGACGAGGCGGTCGGGCAGGTGCAGCACGAGGTCGCGCTGGTCGTCGGGGCGGACGAGCTCCTGCCTGATGGGCTCGAACTGGAAGGCCAGGTCGTAGCCGAAGGCGCCGTAGAGGCCGAGGTGCGGGTCGTCGCCCTTGAAGGCGGCGATGACCTCGCGGATGGCGGTGAAGACGGTGGGCCGGCGGCTGCGCATCTCCTCCGGCAGCAGGTCCTCGGACTCGGCCACGTAGACCTCGACGCGGTCGGCCGTGGGCTCGGTGACCGGCTTGCCCGCGGCCAGCAGGCAGGAGGCGACGGCGGGCAGCACGACCCGGCCGCGCTCGTTGAGCGCGGTGGCCGAGATCGTCCGGCCCTTGGCGACCAGCTCCAGGCACGGGTCGACGTAGCCGAAGGCCCATCGGCTGTAGCGGCCCGGGTAGTCCATGCCCGAGGAGAAGGCACCCCCGCGCCGTTCTGAGAGGGCTGTCACGATCTCTTCGAGGGCGGCCTCGTCCACCTGGCGTGTCTCGCGCTCGACACCGATGCCCCCGGCGGTGGTATATCCGCTCGTATCCACTTGCTGCCCCTTTACCACGTCAATGATCGAGCCCCGGGGGCGGACACGAGAAAGGCCGCCAACCGGGGCGGCCGTCCGTTGAGGAATGCGAAAAACGCGCCGCCTAGGAGCGGCGCCACCACTGCAGCTGAGCGTGATTTCGCATGCCGTCAAGGGTAACCGCCCGACCATGATCGCGCAACGCGACCCGCGAAGCCGCCCCGGCTCATTAGACTGCTCGCAAACCGTCTCCAGGCCCCGGCGCACGACACGATGGTGACCCGCGACGCATGAAGAGCACTCATCCCGGCACGGCGGGCGCCTCGCGCCCGGCCGGCCGGCCGCGCAGCCAGGAGGCCGACGTGGCCATCCTGTCGGCCGCGCTCGACCTGCTGATCGAGCAGGGCGCCCAGCAGACCAGCATCGAGCAGGTGGCCAGGCGGGCGGGGGTGACGCGGGCGACGGTCTACCGCAGGTTCGCCGGCAAGACGGAGCTGCTGGTACGGACGCTGGAGTGGGCCAACCACGACGACGACCCGGGCTTCACCGGCTGGCGCGACCTTGAGCACATGTTCGGCGACTGGGCCGCCTACCTCGCGCAGCCGCGCAACCGGCTGCTGCTGCGCCGGCTCTACGGCAGCCGCGACGACCACCCCGAACTGATGGCGGCCTACCGGCTGGTCAACGGCGGGCGGCGGGAGGCGCTGGTGCGAGCGGCGCTGGCCGGGGCGCGCGAGGCGGGACGCCTGCCCGCGGACCTGGACGTGGACGTGGTCCGGGAGCAGCTGAACGCGGCGGTGCTGTATCACGTGGGCACCCACCCCGACGACCAGGAGCCGGGCCGGATCCTGGCCTACTTCATGACGATCATGAAACAGTTCGGCCTCAGGCCTTGACCGCACTCGCGGGGACCGGCGCGTAAGCCCAGGTCAGGGCCGTGCGGAAGCTGACGGCAGGCGAGCTGACCAGATTACATTTCAGTCAGCAAAATAACGTTTCACGTCACCTCTTGCTTTCCGAACACGTTCTCTTCACCCTTCTCGACAGAGGCGTGAAGATCACCTCTCGCCTTTTGTCATGAAGGAGAGACAGTGCACCACACCCCCCGTTGGCGGACGGTCCTGGTCGGGATCGTCACCGCCGCTGGTCTCTTAGCCCCGCAGGCCGCGGCGCACGCCGCGCCTGACCCGGGAAAGATCGACACGGCCGTCCAGGCCGAGCTCGCGCAGAACAACAAAGCCAGCTTCTGGGTCCGGATGAAGGGGAGCGCCGATCTGAGCGGCGCCCGCCGGGCCGTCACGAAGGAGGCCAAGGCCGAGCTGGTCTTCGACGTCAAGAGCGCCCGCGCGAAGTCCTCGCAGAAGGAGCTGCGCGAGCTGCTCGACGCGCACCACGCCGAGTACACCCCCTTCTGGATCGTCAACGCCGTCAAGGTGACCGCGAGCGAGAAGCTCGCCGCCGAGATCGCGAGCCTGCCCGAGGTCGACCGCATCGACCCGATCCGCACGGTCTCCCTGCCCAAGCCGATCACCGGCAAGGCCGAGCCCCAGGTACGCGCCTCCACCTCGTCGAAGGGCGTGCAGGCGGTCGAGTGGAACATCGACCGCGTGAACGCGCCGCGCGTCTGGGACGAGCTGGGCAACCGCGGTGAGGGCATCGTCGTCGCCCACATCGACTCCGGCGCCCAGTTCGACCACCCCGAGCTGGCCGAGAGTTACCGGGGCAGGAACCAGGACGGCACCTACACCCACGACTACAACTGGTTCGACCCCGCCCGGGTCTGCCCGAGCACGGCGCCGTGCGACAACAACGGCCACGGCACGCACACCATGGGCACGATGGTCGGCAAGAACGGCATCGGCGTGGCCCCCGGCGCGAAGTGGATCGCCGCGAAGGGCTGTGAGCTCAACACCTGCTCCGACGCCTCCCTGCTGGCGGCCGGACAGTGGATGGTGCGGCCCACCGACCTCAACGGCCAGAACCCGCGCCCTGACCTGGCGCCGGACATCGTCAACAACTCCTGGGGCGGCGACGGCTTCGACCCGTTCTACAAGGAGGTCGTGGACTCCTGGCTGGCGGCCGGCATCTTCCCGGCCTTCTCCAACGGCAACGAGGGCCCGTCCTGCCGCAGCAGCGGCTCACCCGGCCAGTACGTGACCGCGTACAGCGCCGGCGGCTTCGACATCAACAACAACCTGTACTCCAACAGCAGCAAGGGCGAGGGCGAGAACGGCGAGATCAAGCCGAACATCGCCGCCCCCGGCGTCAACGTGCGCTCCTCGACCCCCGGCAACACCTACGGCAGCTTCACCGGCACCTCGATGGCCTCGCCGCACGTGGCGGCCACGGTGGCGCTGATCTGGTCGGCGGCCCCGGGCCTGACGGGCGACATCCCGGCCACGCGGGCGCTGCTGGACGGCTCGGCCACGGACGTCTCCGACACCAGTTGCGGCGGCACCGCGACCGACAACAACGTCTGGGGCGAGGGCAGGCTCGACACCTACGCCGCCGTGAAGGCCGCGCCCGAGGAGGGTCTGGGCAGCCTGTCCGGCACGGTCACCGCGGGCGGCACGCCCGTGCCCGGCGTGACGCTGAACCTCACCGGCCCGCTGGCCCGCACGGTGAGCACGGGCGCGGACGGCACGTACACCATCCCCCGCCTGCTGCCCGGCGACTACCGGCTGAGCGCGGAGAAGTTCGGCTACGGGCCCGCCGAGGTGGACGTCACGATCGTGGCCGAGCAGGCCGCGACCGCCGACGTGACCATGTCCGTGCTGCCGGCGGGCCACGTGTCCGGCACGGTGACCACGGCCGGCGCTCCCGAGGCCGGCGCGACGGTGGCCGCCACGGGCACGCCGGAGCGCGCGACGACCGACGCGGAGGGGCGCTACCGCCTGACGCTGCCGCAGGGCTCGTACGAGCTGGTCGTCACGCCCGCCTCGCGCTGCTCCAGCGGCGCGACCGCGCCGGTCACGGTGGACGGCGACGTGGTCAAGGACATCGAGCTGCCGCTGCGCGGCGACAACTTCGGCTACACCTGCGCGAGCGGCGCGCAGCCGTACGTCGCGGGCACGGAGAAGCTGGCGCTGACCGGCGACGACGTCTCCCAGCAGGTGACGCTGCCGTTCCAGGTGCCGTTCTACGGGACGGGCCAGAGCAGCGCGTCGATCAGCGCGAACGGCTTCGTCACGTTCGGGACGGCCGGGGCCACGGCCTCCAGCAACAGCCAGCTCCCGGCGACGAACGCGCCGAACAACGGGATCTACCCGTTCTGGGACGACTTCGTGGTGGACGACCAGGGCGGCGTCTACACGGCGGTGACGGGCACGGCGCCGCGCCGGACGTTCGTGATCGAGTGGCGCAACGTCGCCTTCTTCGGCGCGCTCACGACGCGGGTGTCGTTCTCGGCGCTGCTGGGTGAGGACGGCTCCGTCGCGTTCCGGTACAAGGACATCGACACCGGGCGCGACCAGGGCGGCTCCGGCACGATCGGCATCGAGAACGCGACCGGCACCGACGGCCTGCAGTACTCGTTCAACGAGGCCGTCCTGTCGACCGGGCAGGGCCTGACGTTCACCGCGAGCCGGCACGGCCTGGTCACGGGCAAGGTCACCGACGCCAACGACGGCGACCCGATCTCCGGGGCGACGGTGAAGGTGGGCGACGTGGCCGACTTCACGACCGGCGCGGACGGCACGTTCAGCGGGCAGGTGCTGGCCGGCGACTACGAGGTCGTGGTGTCCAAGGAGCACTACGGCACCTTCACCCAGTCCGTCACGATCGCGCCGGCGGCCATCACGCGGATCGACACGGCGCTGGTCACCGGGCAGGTGAGCGCGTCGGTGGCGGAGCTGACCGTGGTGATGCCGGCCGGGGCGAGCCGGACGCGGTCGCTGGAGCTGACGAACCTGGGCTCGCCGACGCCGTACACGGTGACCGGGGAGTCCTGGTTCACGGTGACGCCGGCCGCCGGTGAGCTGGCCAAGGGCAAGAAGGTGAGCCTGAAGGTGACGGTGTCGAGCGCCGGCGTGACGCCCGGCACGTTCCGCGAGGGCAAGCTGCTCATCAAGTCCACCAGCGGGCGGCAGCCCACGATCGAGGTCAAGGTCACGGTCGTGGTGCCGAAGCACCAGGTGGCCATCGACACCGGCGCCACCAGGAACTTCGTGGACGCGGCCGGTGACACCTGGACGCCGGACCGGAAGTACACCCAGGGCGGCTACGGCTACCTGACCAACCAGAACCGTACGGCGAGCACGTCCAGGACCATCGCCGGCACGCCCGACCAGGCGCTGTTCAGGACGGCCAGGGAGTCGATGCTCGAATACCGCTTCGACAACGTCCCGGCCGGGACGTACACCGTCGAGCTGGACTTCGCCGAGGTGAAGAACACGCAGATGGGCCGGCGGGTCTTCGACGTGCTGGTCGAGGGTCAGCTGGCGATCCCGGCGCTGGACCTGGCCCTGGAGGCGGGCACGTACACGGCGGTGAGCAGGCAGTACACGGTCAGGGTGACCGACGGCCAGCTCAACGTGCGCTTCGCGACCCGGCAGGGCGCGACGATCGTGAACGGGCTGCGCATCTCGGAGCGTCCTGACCGGAGCGCCCCGTAAGGAAGGCAGATCGACCGACCGGGCCCGTTCCGCCGTACGGCGGGGCGGGCCCGCGTCCTGCCGCTCCTCGTATAGGGCGGCCCCCGGTATACCGCTCGCCCGGCGGCATATGTTACTGGTTGGTACATGAGACGCGTGCGAATCCAGCGCGATCTTCCCGTGCCGATGCCCGACGGCGTGACGCTGCTGGCCGACCACTACATTCCCCCTGGAGGCGGGCGGGCTCCCGTCGTCCTGATGCGCTCGCCGTACGGCCGCCGCGGCCTGTTCGGCCTCTACTACGGCCGCGGCTTCGCCCGGCAGGGCTTCCACGTCGTCATCCAGAGCTGCAGGGGCGGCTTCGGCTCCGGCGGCTCTCTCGATCCGCTCGGCGACGAGCACGACGACGGGCTGGCCACCGTGGCCTGGCTGCGCGAGCAGCCCTGGTACGGCGGCTCGTTCGCCATGTTCGGGCCGTCCTACCTGGGCTACACGCAGTGGGCCGTCGCGCCCTACGCCGGGCCCGAGCTCAAGGCCATGGCCGTGCAGATCACCGCCTCCCAGTTCAGGGACGCGGCGTACGTGGGCGGGGCCTTCGCGCTGGAGTCGGCGCTGAGCTGGACCACGCTCACCGACGCCATGTCCCGCCGCTTCGGCGGCACCGCGGCGCTGACCGCGCCCCGGCTCACCCGCAGGGCGGTCCTGTCGGGGCGCCCCGTGGCGGAGCTGGACCTGGTCTCGGCGGGGCGGACGCTGCCGTTCTTCCAGGACCTGCTCACCCACCACGCCGACCCGGCCGTCCCGTACTGGGACAAGCGGGACTTCTCCCCGAAGGTGGGCGAGGTGGAGGCCGCCGTCACCATGCTCGGCGGCTGGTACGACGTGTTCCTGCCGTGGCAGTTGAAGGACTACGCGGCGCTGCGCGCGGCGGGGCGGCGGCCGTACCTGACGATCGGCCCCTGGTACCACATCGACAGCCGGCACGGGCGGCCCACCATGGCCGAGGCGTCGGCCTGGTTCCGCGCGCACCTGCTCGGCGACCGGTCTCAGCTGCGCGCCGATCCGGTACGCCTGTACGTGACGGGCGCCGGGGAGTGGCGCGACTACCCCGACTGGCCCGTGCCCGGGATGCGGGAGCAGCGCTGGCGCCTGCGGCCCGGATTCGGGCTCGGACCCGAGGCGCCGGCCGAGTCGGAGCCCGACCGCTTCCGCTACCACCCCTCGCACCCGACGCCGGTGATCGGCGGGCCGGTGCTGCTGGGCGACTCCAGGCCGCGTGACCAGCGGCGGCTGGAGCGGCGCCGCGACGTGCTGGTCTACAGCTCGGACCGGCTGGCGGCGGACACCGAGATGATCGGGCCGGTGCGGGCCGAGCTGTTCGTGCGGTCCAGCACGCCGTACGTGGACGTGGTGGTGCGGGTGTGCGACGTGCGTCCGGACGGGCGGTCGTACAACGTGTGCGAGGGCGTGCGGCGGCTCTGGCCTGGGGACAGTGCGCCCCGAGACGGTGCGCCCCAAGACAGCGCGCCCCGCGATGGTGAGCGCGGCTATGGTGGGGACGTGCGCCGGGTTGACGTGGACATGTGGCCGATCGGGCACCGGTTCCGGCGCGGCCACCGGATCAGGGTGCACGTCGCGGCGGGAGCGTACCCGACGATCGCCCGCAATCCCGGCACCGGCGATCCGCTCGGCGCGGACGGGGCGATGGTGCCCGCCGACGTCGAGGTGTTCCACTCCCCCGACCGGCCCTCCGCCGTGGTGCTGCCGCTGTGCGCGCCTCAAGGCTGATGTCGCTGGTCCTGCTGCTGCAGGGCCGGGGCGGGATGACGGCGGCGGAGCTGGCCAGGGAGCTGGAGGTCTCCGAGCGCACGGTCCACCGCGACGTGCTGGCGCTGTCGGAGGCGGGCGTGCCGGTCTACGCCGACCGGGGGCGCGGCGGCGGCTACCGGCTGCTGGACGGCTACCGCACCCGGCTGACCGGGCTCGACCGGGCCGAGGCCGAGGCGCTGTTCCTGTCGGGGGTCCCCAGCGCGCTGCGCGAGATGGGGCTGCAGGAGGTGGCGGCCACGGCCAGGCTGAAGGCCGCCGCCGCGCTCTCCCCCGCGCTGCGTGACGCGCCCGCGACCGCGGCCCAGCGCTTCCACCTGGACGCGCCCGGCTGGTTCGCCGGCTCCGATCCGCCACCGGCCGCCCTGGCGCCGCTGGCCGGGGCGGTGTGGAGCGACCGGCGGGTCTCGGCGCTCTACCGGGAGCGGCCACGCGTGCTCGAACCGTACGGGCTCGTGCTCAAGGCGGGGGTCTGGTACCTGGCCGCCCGGCTCAAGGCGCGGACGCTGATCTTCCGGGTGCACCGGTTCGGCGAGATCACGGTGCTGGACGAGACGTTCGACCGTGATCCCGATTTCGACCTGGCGGCGTTCTGGGCCGAGCAGTCGGCCGAATTCGGCCGGTCGCTGCTGCGCGAGGTGGTCACGCTGCGGCTCAGCGAGCGGGGCGTGCGGATGTTGCGCCACGTCGCCGACCCCGCCGCGCTGGAGGACGCGCTGGCCTCGCTGGAGCCCGACGGGACCGTGCGGCTGGGGGTGGAGTCGCTGCCGGTGGCGTTCTCGCAGGTGCTGCGGTTCGGGCCGGAGGCGGAGGTGCTCGATCCGCCGCGGCTGCGGGCGATGCTGGCCGAGGCCGCCGCCCGCATGGCCGAGCTCTACCGATAAGCCTTCCAGGCGTCGCCGTCGTCCTGGCCCGCGCCCTTCTGGTCCGCGCTTTCCTGGCCCGCGCCGTTCTGGTCCACACCGTTCTGGTCCGTGGCGGGCTCCTTCGCCTGCGACTCCCGTACTTCGGTGATGTAGCTCCAGACGCGCGGCCGGCTGCCGTCCACGTCCGTCAGCCCGTACGCGACGGCCAGGTCCTCGCTGCTGACCGACCGGCCCGACCAGCGCAGCCGGTCCGGGTCCTGGGCGACCGCGGCCACGCCCCTGCCCACGTAGGCGGGGGTCTCGGAGACCATCCAGGCGCTGTCCACCTTCGCCTCGCGCCAGTTGTCCTCGGTGACGCCGAAGCCCTCCAGCATGGCCTCGGACCGCAGGAAGCCCGGCGTCACGGCCAGCGCCGTGCCCCCGTACGGGCGCAGCTCGTTCGACCACGCGAAGGCCATCCGGTTCACCGACATCTTGGCCAGGTCGTAGTAGACGTTCTCGCGGTAGCGGGTCTCGTTGAACGACCAGGTGCCGTCGGTGACCTCCACGACCAGGCCGCCCGGCTCCTTGATCAGCAGCGGCAGCAGGTGCCTGGCGCTGATGATGTGGGTGTCGACGGCCAGCCTGAGCAGCCGCAGCCCCTTGTCCAGGTCGTGCTTCCAGACCGGGGTGTCCCACTCCCAGAGGCCGTCGCCGCCCCACACGTCGTTGACCAGCACGTCGAGCCGTCCCTGCTCCCGCCCGACCCGCGCGGCCAGGTCCTGGGCCTGGGCCGGATCCAGGAAGTCGCACCGTACGGGGATGCCGGTGCCGCCGGCCGCCGTGACCAGCTCGGCCGTCTCCTCGATGGTCTCCGGCCGGTTCATCTCCGAGCGCTGCTCGCGCGTGCTCCTGCCCGCGCAGTACACCGTCGCGCCGGCCGCCCCCAGGGCCACCGCGATACCTCGTCCCGTTCCGCGGGTCGCGCCCGCCACCAAAGCGATCATGTACGCGATCGTGCCGCGAAAAGCCGACATCTCATGTCATGTTTTCCGGCGCGACCCTGTGATAAGCAAGGAGTTACCATGAACGGCGAATTCGAGCTCCGCGGGGTCAACCACGTCGCGCTGGTCTGCTCGGACATGAAGCGGACCGTCGACTTCTACTCCGGCGTGCTGGGCATGCCGCTGATCAAGACCATCGAGCTGCCCATGGGCTGGGGGCAGCACTTCTTCTTCGACTGCGGGGGCGGCAACGCGCTGGCCTTCTTCTGGTTCCCCGACGCGCCCGACGGCGTGCCGGGCGTGTCCGCGCCGAAGAACCTGCCCGACCGCGGCGAGCTGCTGTCGGCCGTCGGGTCGATGAACCACATCGCCTTCGACGTGCCGCCGGAGCGGATCGAGGAGTACCGCGACCGGCTCGTCGCCAAGGGCATCGACGTCGGCGTGCTGCTCAACCACGACGACAGCGAGTTCGGAGTGGCGCCTGAGATGCACGACGGCGTCTTCGTCCGGTCGATCTACTTCAAGGACCCGGACGGCGTGCTGGTCGAGTTCGCCGCCTGGACGCGCAAGGTCGGCGAGCCGGGCGACGTCAGGCACGAGCCCAGGACCGCCGCCGACCGGACGGTGTGACCGTTCGGTGTGACCATTCACCACCGGCCGGTGCGCCTACCGTTCGCCGCACACCGGCGACCACTCGTCGACAGGGACTGACGATCGCGGCGCGATCGTGCCTAAGGTTTTCAGCGGTGTGGCCGCGTGCCCGGATCTTGCCGATCAAGATTTGATCCCGGCATTTAGGCCAAACCGTAATACAGCAGACATTGGGTTTAATACCGCCGTAAAGTTACTCTCCCTCCATTGACGAGTTGTCAAGAGCCGGTCATCAACGGCTCCTGATCCATTCATCGGAGGGTCGATGACTACCGGGGAACCCGGGCAGCCACGCACAGACCGCAGCCCATGGAACTGGCTGCTGGTCCTGCCCGTCGTGCTGCCGCTGCTGACGTTCCTGTTCAACGCCGACGAGCCCCGCCTGTTCGGCTTCCCGCTCTTCTACTGGCTGCAGATCGCCTTCATCGTGGTGGGCGTCGTGTCCACGACCATCGTCTACCGGATGACCAAATGAGCGCGCACACGACCGAACTGGTCGTCTTCATCGTGCTGTTCCTCATCGTCAGCGGCATGGGCTTCGTGGCCGCGCGCTGGCGCCGGCCGAGCGACCTGGCCAGCCTGAACGAGTGGGGCCTGGGCGGTCGCAGCTTCGGCTCCTGGGTCACCTGGTTCCTCATCGGCGGCGACCTCTACACCGCCTACACGTTCGTGGCGGTGCCCGCGCTGGTGTTCAGCGCCGGCGCGCTCGGCTTCTACGCGCTGCCGTACACCGTGGTGGTCTATCCGCTGGTGTTCCTGGTGCTGGCGCGGATGTGGTCGGTCTCGCACGTGCACGGCTTCGTCACGCCGGCCGACTTCGTCCGGGCCCGGTTCGGGTCGCCGACGCTGGCCCTGGCCGTCGCGATCACCGGCCTGGTGGCCACGATGCCGTACATCGCGCTGCAGCTCGTCGGCATCGAGGCCGTGCTCAAGGCGATGGGCATCACCGGGCACCTGCCGATCATCATCGCGTTCGCGATCCTGGCCGCGTACACCTACCAGTCCGGCCTGCGCGCGCCCGCGCTCATCGCGTTCGTCAAGGACTCGCTGATCTACATCGTGATCCTGGCGGCGGTCATCTACATCCCGGCGCAGCTGGGAGGCTGGGACTCGATCTTCGACGCGGCCAAGGCCAAGTTCGACGCCTCGCCGGCGCCCGGTGACGGCATCATCCTGAACGCGAACAACCAGCTCCAGTACATCACCCTGGCCTTCGGCTCGGCGCTGGCGCTGTTCCTCTACCCGCACAGCCTCACCGGCGTGCTCGCCTCCAAGAACCGCAACGTCATCAAGCGGAACATGTCGGCGCTGCCCGCCTACAGCCTCGTACTGGGCCTGATCGCGCTGCTCGGCTTCATGGCCATCGCGGCCGGCGTCAAGCCCGTCACCGCCGGCGGCAAGGCCGACACGAACACGATCGTGCCGGTGCTGTTCGACCAGATGTTCCCCGACTGGTTCACCGGCGTGGCCTACGCCGCCATCGGCATCGGCGCGCTCGTCCCCGCGGCGATCATGTCGATCGCGGCGGCGAACCTGTTCACCCGCAACATCTACCGCGAGTACATCAACAAGGACGCCACCGACGCGCAGGAGGCCAACGTCTCCAAGATCGCGTCGCTGCTGGTCAAGGTGGGCGCGGTGCTGTGCATCCTGCTGCTCGACCCGCAGTTCTCGATCGACCTGCAACTCATCGGCGGCGTGGTCATCCTGCAGACGCTGCCGTCGGTGGCGCTCGGCCTCTACACCCGCTGGTTCCACAAGAGCGGCCTGATCGCGGGCTGGGCGGCCGGCCTGGCGGCGGGCATGTGGATGCTCTACCTCATCCCCAACCCGGCCAACGGCAAGCAGCACTTCGGCGGCTCGGCGTTCGGGCTGGCGAACCTGGGCTTCGACACCAAGATGACGATCTACGCCGGGTTCCTGGCGCTGGGCGTCAACCTCCTGGTGGCGGCGCTGGGGACGCTGATCTTCCGGGCGGCCAAGGTCGCGGACGGCAAGGACGCGACCGCGCAGGACGACTACTTCGCCGACGAGGGCGACCCCAAGGTCAAGGACCTGGACCTGACCGGCTCCCACTGACCCTCCGCACCGCGCACGGCCCGCTCTTCCCGCACGGGGAGCGGGCCGTGCGCCTGTTCACGTGGCGAGGTAGCCGGGGTTGGCCACCTCCAGTTTCGCCCGCACCGCCTGCTCCAGGACGGACAGGAGGGCGGAGTCGTCGGGGAGGCGGCCCTCCCGGACGGCCGCCGCCAGCTCGGCGTCGTCCGCCACGCCCAGCGCGGCCAGGCTCGCGGCATGCCGCTCGGCCTGGGCGGGGCCGAGCTCGATCTCCCGCTCGACCATGCCGAGCACGTTGATCGCCACGCGGGTGTGGTAGCGGGTCCTGCCGTCCACGGCCGGCAGCACGTCGGTCTCCAGGAAGTCGCGTACGGCGGCCACCAGCTCGGCCACGCCGGGCACGTCGTGCGGATCGGTACGGGTCACACCGTCCTCCTTAGCAGAGTAGGAGCCTGCTCCCAAGACCGATTCGTCCCGCGGGCGGAGGATTCGGCGGAGAACGCGGGCGAAGATGGAACCATGCGCCCCAAAGCCCTCGTGACCACCCTCATGACGGCCCTCGTGTCCACCGGCCTGGCGGTGTCGCCGCCGCTCCCGGCCACCGCCGTCACCACCCCTCGCACCTCCGCGTCCGTACCCCCGCACGAATGCGCCGGAGCCTCTGTGCGCTGTGACGGGACGCTCGCCGTGCCGCTGGACTGGGGTGATCCGGCGTCCGAGCGCATCGAGGTGGCGTTCGCCTGGGTCCCGGCCGCGAAAGAGGCCACCGGGACGATTCTCGCCAATCCCGGTGGCCCGCTTCCCGCGCTGCCCGACGTGCCGCGGCTGACGGGGACGCTCGGACCCGTACTCGACCGCATGAACCTGCTGGTCGTCGATCCTCGTGGGCTGGGCGAGTCGTCCCCGTTGTTGTGCCCGGGCCTGAAGCTGACCGAGCCGGAGAGCGTCGCGGCCTGCGCGGCGCATCTGGGGCCGCGCAGCCGCTTCTTCACCGCCGACCAGGCCGTTCAGGACATGGACGCGGTACGCCGCGCGCTCGGCGCCGGCCCGGTGACCTTCTACGGCAACTCCTACGGCACCGCCTACGCCCAGGCGTACGCCGCCCGGCGTCCCAAAGGCCTGGCGGCGGCGTTCCTGGACAGCGCGACGATCACCGGTCCCGACGGCCACGTCCTGTGGCCGATGCGGTTCCTGCCCGAGCGGCTGAGCTTCGTCTGCGGCCGCTCGCGCGCCTGCCGTGAGCTGCCCGGCGACCCCGAGCGCACGTACGCCCGGCTGGTGGCGCACCTGCGCGCGCGTCCCGATCCCGAGGTGCCGCCGCCCGCGCTGATGAGCATGGGGCGGATGACGGAGCCGGTCTTCGGCCGGGAGGTGAACGCCGCCGCGACGGCCTACCTCTCCGGTGACCCCGCGCCGCTGCGGCGGCTGGCCGGTGTGCTGAGCGGCGTCCCGAGCCAGCCGATCGAGGGCGCCGAGTGGGCCGGGTACCTGGCCTATCGGTGCGGCGACGGATCCTTCCCCTTCGACCGGGACGCCGGTCCGGCCGAGCGGCAGGCCCAGCTGGAGCGGTACTTCGCGCGGGAGCGGCCGCTGGCGCCGTTCACGCTCGCCGACCTCGGGCCCGACGCGCGCTCCGGGCTGGAGTTCTGCGTGAACTGGCCGACCCCGCGCCCCGCCCCCGTGCTGCCGCCGCACTCGGACCTGCCCGCCGTGCCGGTGCTGGTCGCCGGCGGGGACTTCGACACGCACACGCCCGCCGAAGTGGCTCGCGCGATGCGCGTCTTCCCGGGGGCGACGTTCGTCCGGGTGCCGTTCGGCACGCACAGCCTCGCCTGGGGGCCGGGGGCGGCCGGGGAGTGCGTGCTGGCGATGCTGCGCTCGTTCGTGCTCGATCACCGGGTGCCGCGGACGCGGTGCGACGCGGAGAACTACCGGGCCTCGGGGGCGTTCCCCCGCTCGCTCGGCGAGCTCGCGCCGCTCCCCGCGCCCGGGCTGGACGTGGAGCGGCAGCGGGTGCTGGCCGCCGGGTACGCCACCGCGGCCGACGCCGTCGCCCGCCGCAACCCGTACAACCTGGCGCACGGACGCCTCACCGAGCAGGCCGGGCTGCGCGGCGGAAAGGTGACTTTCGGATCCGGCTCTATCGATCTGGACGAGGCCGCCTTCGTGCCCGGGGTGACAGTGACCGGCCGCATCACGCTCCGGCCTGAGGGCAAGGCGGCGGCCTCGCTCACCGTCTCGCCCAGTGCCTCGGACGGCGGGGCGGAGGGGCGGGTGCATCGGGTCGAGCTGGTGTGGGAGGCGTTCACCGCTCGGGAGCGGCCCGCGTTGTCCGGGTCCTTCGACGGAACGCCGGTCAAGGTCCCCGAGCGGACCTGACCACGCCCGGCGGCCTTGCACCAGTCCCTCGGCGAAGAGCGCCCGGCGGGCCGCGCCGTCCCGACATGTCCCCCGGCAAGCGGGGGACATGTCGCCTTTATCATCGTCCGATCATGTAGCGGCTAATCTGCGCACATGCACACACAGTCCTCCCTCGACCCGGCTCCCGTGCTGGGCCCCAGGCTCATCCGGGCCGAGATCTTCGTCGTGATGTCGGTCTCGCTCGGCGCCAGCGCCGTGGTGGCGCTCGTGCGGCTGATCGGGGCGCTCACTGCGCCGAGGGAGCTGAAGGGGCAGCACGCGGTGCTGGTCGGGTCGATGGCGCCCGGCCGGCCCTGGCTGGACCTGACGTTGCAGCTGGTCCAGATCGCGATCGCGGTGGCGCCGGTGGGGCTGGTGGCGTACCTGCTGGTGCGATCGGGCGAGTCGCTGCGCACGATCGGCGCCGATCTCCGCCGCCCCGGCGGCGACCTGGTGCGCGGTGCGGTGCTCGCGGCCGTGATCGGCGGCTCCGGGCTGGCGTTCTACCTGGTGGTGTGGGCGGCGGGGGTGAACCTGACCGTGGTGCCAGGACAACTGCCCCAGGAGTGGTGGCAGGTGCCGGTGCTGCTGCTGGCCGCGGCGCAGAACGGGCTGCTGGAGGAGGTGCTGGTCGCCGGATATCTGCTGCATCGCCTGGGCCAGGCCGGGTGGACGCCGTGGAAGGCGCTGGCCGTGTCGGCGGTGTTGCGCGGGTCGTACCACCTGTATCAGGGTTTCGGGGGGTTCGTCGGGAACGTGGTGATGGGGCTGGTGTTCGGGAAGATGTACCAGCGGTGGGGCCGGGCCATGCCGCTGGTGGTGGCGCACACGCTGATCGACGCCGTGGCCTTCGTCGGGTACGCCTTCCTGCACGGCAAGGTCAGCTGGCTGCCCTGAGGCGATTGACCTTCGCCGGGGATCCGGGGTTGGGTGAATCATGAGCTTCGCGGTCCCCGACAGCGTCCGGCCGGTGCGCGACGCCGTGCACGCCTTCATGACCGAGCGGGTGGAGCCCGCCGAGCCCGTGCTGCACGCGGGCGGTCCCGAGGCCGCGGCGGTCCTGGACGAGCTGCGCGCCCAGGCCAAGAAGGAGGGCCTGTGGGCGCTCGGCCATCCGCGTGAGCTGGGCGGGGGCGGGCTGCCCTTCCTCGACTACGTCTACGTCAACGAGGTGCAGGGGCGCAGCGAGTACGGGCAGCTCGCGCTCGGCACGTACACGCTGCAGGACTCGCTGATGCTGCACGAGCACGCCTCGCCCGAGCAGCGCGAACGCTATCTGGAGCCGCTGGTGCGCGGCGACATCTCGCCCAGCTTCGCCATGACCGAGCCGGCCGTCTCCAGCAGCGACCCCACGCAGATCACCACGTCCGCCGTGCTCGACGGCGACGAATGGGTGATCAACGGGCACAAGTGGTTCACCACGGGGGCGTCGCGGGCGGCGTACACGACCGTGATGTGCCGCACCGAGCCGGACGCGCCGCCGCACCTGGCCTTCTCCATGATCCTGGTGCCGACGGACACGCCGGGCTACACCATCGTGCGCGAGACGCCGGTGCTGGGGCTCGACGGGGCCCACTGCGAGGTGCGGTACGAGGACGTGCGCGTCCCCGCCGCCAACCTGCTCGGGCCGCGCGGGCAGGGCTTCGTCATCGCGCAGAAGCGGCTCGGCCCGGGGCGGATCTTCCACTGCATGCGCTGGCTCGGCCAGGCGCAGCGGGCCTTCGACCTGATGTGCCGCAGGCTGCACGAGCGCGGCGCGTTCGGCGAGCCGCTGGCCGCCAAGCAGCTCATGCGGCAGCACGTCTTCGACTCCTACACCGAGATCCAGTCCGCCCGGCTGCTCACGCTGCACGCCGCCGGCGTGATCGACTCGGCTCCCGGCGCGCAGGCGCGGGTGGAGATCGGGGCGATCAAGGTGGTGGGCGCGCGGATGTTGCACAACGTGATCGACCGGGCCATCCAGGTGTACGGCGCCGCCGGGCTGACACCGGACACGCCGCTGGACCGGATGTACCGGCACGCGCGGGCCGGGCGGATCTACGACGGGCCCGACGAGGTGCACATCGACTCGGTGGGGCGGCGGATCCTGGGCGCGTACGCGGCGGGCGGTTCATGGGAGTTCGGCCTGCGATGAGCGATCCGCAGGCGATCGTCCGCGCGGCGTTCGGGGCGGGGGCGGCGGTCGTGTCCAGCGCCCGGCTGCCCGGCGGCGCCTCCCGTGAGACCTGGGCCTTCGACGTGGCCGATCCGGACGGGGTCCGGCACGAGCTGATCCTTCGGCTCGACTCGCCCGGCGCTCCCGCGCAGGCCGGTGCCGGGCTGGCGGCCGAGGCGCGGCTGATGCGGGCCGCGGCCGGGGCGGGGGTGCCGGTGCCGCGGATCGTCGCGTGCGGGGAGTCGTACATCCTGATGAGCCGCGTGCCGGGCGAGACGATCCCGCGCAAGATCCTGCGTGACGACGCGTACGCCACCGCCCGGCCGTTGCTGGCCCGCCAGTGCGGGCAGGCGCTGGCGGCCGTGCACCGGATGCCGCTCTCGTCGGCGCCCCCGTCGGACGAGCAGGACCCGCTGGCGCGCTGGCGCGACGTCCTCGACCAACTCGGCGAGCCGCACCCGGTGTTCGAGCTGGCGCTGCGGCGGCTGGCCGCCACCCGGCCGCGCTCGCGGCGGCACACGGTCGTGCACGGCGACTTCCGCAACGGCAACCTCGTCGTCGGGCCCGAGGGGATCAGGGCGGTGCTCGACTGGGAGCTCGCCCACGTCGGCGATCCCCTGGAGGATCTGGGGTGGCTGTGCGTGAAGGCGTGGCGGTTCGGCTCGCCGCTGCCCGTGGGCGGGTTCGGCTCCTATGACGAGCTCGTCGGGGCGTACGAGGAGGCGGGCGGCGAGCGGGTGGACCGCGAGGCGTTGCGCTGGTGGGAGACGTTCGGCGTGCTCAAGTGGGGTGTCATCTGCGTCATGCAGACCATGCGGCACCTGCGCGGCGGGGCGCGGTCGGTGGAGCTGGCGGCGATCGGGCGGCGCGTGTGCGAGACCGAGTGGGACCTGCTGCGGCTGCTCGGCAACGCCACGCGTGTCGAGCGCACCGCCCGGCCGGCGTTATGACGGAGACGAGCCGGGACCCGCTGCGGCTGCTCGGCGGCCTCGCGCCTATCGAGTGCGCCTGACCGTCCGGCGGGGTGTGGTGGCGGGGACGAGCGTGGCGGCGATCACGTCCACCAGCCCCTCCACCACCTGCGCGCGTCCGACCTCCGGATGCTCCAGCCACCAGTCTCCCGTGGCCTGCACCATGCCGACGAACGCGTGCCCGAGCACCTGCGCCCGCACCGGGTCGGGCACCGCCCCCTCGTCGGCCAGCACCGCGCCGAGCTCCTCCCCCAGGCCGCGCACCAGCGAGGTCATGTGGGAGCGGACCCTGGTGTCCTCGGCGCTGGCCCGGTGGAACAGGAACCGGTAGAGGTTGAGGTTGGCCGAGACGAGGTCGAGGTAGACGCCGATGGCCGCCCTGGCCCGGCCCCGCAGGTCGGCCCCGGCCTGGCCGAACTCCGGCCGCAGCCGGCCGATGACCGTGCCCACGTGGCGGTCGGCCAGTGCCTGGTAGAGGCCGCGTTTGTCGCCGAAGTGGCGGTAGAGGATGGGCTTGGTGATGCCCGCCTCGGCGGCGATGGCCGCCATCGAGACCTCGGGGCCCTCCTTCATGATGACCCGGTCGGCCGCGTCGAGCAGCGCCCTGCGCCGATCCGGATCCCGCCCGCTCACCTGTCCAGGATAGATCGCAGCCGGGCCGGGAGCAGCGCCGAGAGCACCAGGAGGGCGCCGAGGAGCGCGTACAGGCCGGTCAGGCCGGCCAGGGTTCCCGGCGGCTCGCCCAGCTCGGCCCACGGCGCGGCGCCCGGCGATGACCAGGGCAGCCCGCCGGAGCGGGCGTACGGCAGCGTGCCCGCCACGCCCACGGCGGCGTCCAGGTCGAGGGCGAACAGCGTGCCCGCCGCGGCGAGCGGCACCCCGCAGGCGAGCGCCGCGGCCGGCCAGGCGGTGAGCAGGACGACGATGACGGCCACCCCCGCCAGGTAGCCCAGCGCGGCGGGCGCGGGGCCGAACGCGGCGTTGCCCGCGCGCAGGGCTCTGGCGGCGGCTTCGGTGAGGTAGTAGACGGGGACGAGCGCGGCCAGGCCGGCGACGGCTCCCAGGAGGCGGCGGGCGTTCCGGTCGCGTTTCACCCGGATACTCCCCCCTTGCTCGTCTGGTGCTCCCTTGATCGCGCGTCGCGTACGGCGGGAGTTCGGTCGCCTACCTTATCCATGGGCGGGCACGACACGCGGGGAATCCGCACAGTCGGTGACGCTCTGTCATCGGCGCAGGGTGAAGCGTGGGAGTGGTTCGGCGGTGCCGAGGGCGAGACCGGCGGCCAGGTGGCCGATCAGCGGGGTGAACTTGGCGCCGTGTCCCGAACAGGGCGAGACGACCACGACGGGGCCGACCCGGTCGAGGACGAAATCCTCGTCCGGGGTGGTCGTGTAGAGGCAGACGGCCTCGGCGACGGGCTCGGGGTCGAGGCCGGGCAGGCGGCGCGAGACCCAGTCCGTCACGGCGTCCCTGGAGGCGGGGTTGACGATCCCGTCGCGGGTGCTCGCGGTGGTGGGCGTGCCCCGGTCGTGCTCGGCGATCTTGACGGCGGGCGCGGCACCTCCGTCGGCGCCCGACGGGAGGCCGTACAGCATCAGCTCGTCCATGGCCACGAGGGTCGGCCAGGACTGGCCGGGGTCACGCCGGCGGAAGTGGAAGACCTGCTGCTGGGTGACGCGCAGCGGCGGCAGGCGGAGCGGCGTCCCGATGGCTCCCGCGAGCTCGGGCAGCCACGGCCCCGCCGCGACCACGACGGTGTCGGCCGCCAGCTCCGAGCCGTCGTCCATGAGCACCTGCGCCGAGTCGGGGCCGGTGCGCACCTCCCGCACGCGCGTGCCCGTGAGGACCCGCGCCCCCAGCTCGGCGGCGCGCCGTACGCACGCCGCCACGGTGGCGTCGGCGTCCACCACGCCCGCCTCAGGATGGAACAGCACCGGTCCCCCGAAGCGCGCGAACGGCCAGCGCTCCCGCGCCGCCCGCTCGGGCAGCAGCTCGCAGGCCACTCCGGCGGCGGACAGCATCGCGGCCAAGCCCTCCAGGTCGCGGCCCGCGCCGAAGTCGAGGCCGCCGGTCGTGCGGAGCAGGCCGGCGCCGGCGTCGGACTCCAGCTCGCGCCAGCACTCCGCCGCCCGGCCGGTCAGGTCGACGTAGAAGGGGTCGTCGTAGACGCGGCGGAAGATCCGGGACGTGCCGTGGGAGCTGCCGTTGCGGTGGCCGATCTCGTACGCCTCGATCAGCGTGACCTCGGCGCCGCGGCGGGCGAGCTGCCACGCGGTGGCCGCGCCCATGAGGCCCGCGCCGATGACGGCGATCACGGGCTGACTCCGGTGGTGTGCCAACCGGCGCTCTCCTTCCGTGCGGTACGGCCGGCCGCCGGAGCGGGAGCGGCGGCGGCCCGGTGGTGTCCTCGCCGGGTCATCCTAGATCGGTGGCCGGGCGGTGCAGGCGTACGGGGCCGAACAGGCCCGTGGTGCGCTGGCCGGGGAAGACGAAGTGGGTGGGGCTGACCTCGTCCAGGTAGGCCGCCAGGGTGCCGAGGACCAGGATCTCGACGACGTTGCCGCCGTCGTCCAGATCGACGTCGAAGCGGTACGGGGAGCACACGCGCACGCCGCAGGGCCGGCCGTTCACCGTCACCTCGGCCGTGCCCCTGACCCGGCCCAGGTCGAGCACGCCCGGTCCGGGGCGGGCGGTGATCGTGGTGCGGTAGCGGACGCCGCCGCTGTATCCGGCCAGGCCGAGCTCCTCCCAGTCGCCCAGCCGCATCCGCCCTGGGCCGCAGGTGAACCGGACGGGCCCGGCGAAGACGGCCCCGCCGCTCGCGCCGGGGGTGGTGCGCACGACCAGCTCCACCTCGCCCGGTCCCGGGCCGCCGAGCGAGGCGCACAGCTCGACCGGGCCGAGCGCGTTCACCTCGACGCCGGTGGCGCCGGGGGGCGCGTCCAGCAGGAAACGCTCGGTGCGCGGCCGGGCACCCGGCACCGAGAAGACAGCGGGCAGGGCGGCCGGGGCGGTGGCCGAGATGGTGGCCGGGGTGGTGGCCGGGGTGGTGTCGTCCAGCCAGGTCGCCTCCGGGAGGGGGTGGGGGCGTGGGAGCAGCCAAAGGGCGGCGGGGTCTCCGTACTGGCGGCGGCGTACCCGCGGCTCCGGCGTCCAGTGCGGCCCGGAGACGGCCAGGCCGTCCACCAGCACCCAGCCGTCCGACTCGACGCGCACCGTGTTGGCGCCCGGGCGCAGCAGACCGCCCACGTCGTAGCGGCGCACGCGCGGGATGTCCGCCTCGGCGTAGGGGTCGAAACCGCCCTGTCTGCCCGCCTCCGTCCCGTTGACGAGCACCCGGCAGAACGACGTGGCGGCCACCTGCAGCACGCCTCCCCCGTCCGGCTCGGGTGCGGTCACGACGGTCTCCAGCGGCGTCCCCGCGATCCACTCGGGACGGGCGGCGTCGGCGGGGTCGGCCAGCAGGCAGACGTAAGCGCGAAGGTCGAGGTCTTCGTCGGGGACGAGCGCCAGCTCCAGGAGGTGCTCGCCGGGCGGGACGGGGGCGCGGGTGACGGCCGCGTAGCCGCGATCGTCGAGCGGCCACTCCTCGCCGTCGATCCGCAGCGTCTTGGCGGCCCCGGCCCCGATCGCCGCCCCCGCGCCGCCGCCGCTCCGGTCGTCCAGGGTGGTGGCAGGGAAATCGGGACCGCCGGAGCCGGCGGCGCCGAGGGCGCGAGCGGGAGCCGGAGCGGGGACGTCGGAGCCGGCGGCTGGGGCGGCGGAGGCCGAAGCGGCGGCGCAGGTGCCGGCGGGGGTGCCGGCGGGGGGGCGCTCGTGCGGGGCG